>RFMK01000064.1 GCA_009927705.1 Actinomycetota bacterium
GATGGAATTACTTTTGTCGAAGGTGCGTATCACGTTGATCGTGGCTATCCCAATTTCGCAGAACAACTTCAATCACTTGGCGCAGACGTTACGCGAGTTGATTAGACACTTTCGCGGAGTTGTTGGCGCCCTGAAACTCGAAGTTTCTTGTAAATAATCATCGTTTCATGACGTACGAGTGATTCGCTATAACCAATTGCGTCAGCGATTTCTTTATTAGTTTTTCCTGTTTTCAGCAGATCAAGAATTTTGGTTTGCCTCTCAGAAAGTGGTTGTATTTCACTTTCTTCAATGAACGATCGAGAGCCAAGAGCGTTTTTAAGTTCAAGAGCGCTTTCATATATCGAAATCAAAGAACGAACGGTTTCGAAGTATTTATCAATATTCTCCCAAGTACCGAGGTCGCTAGGAAAACCAAATCCATAGACAAACCTCAAGCCGATTGGCATCGTGACAGACGATGCCCAGGGCGTCTCTTCATCGAAATGCATGAAATCAGGGAAATCATCTTTCACGGTTTCGCGTCGTGCCCAAACAATCTTCTGGGTGCGTGCGGCTGTTGAAATTGGACGTTGTTGGGAAATGTGTAGCGATGCTTTTGTCATGAGTTCGTGCTTACTAAAGCCTTGGACATTCTCGACGCGTATGACCCCGTCACCATCTACGACGGCGCGTGAAACAACTGCTACTTCATCAATCGGGGAAATGTGCGCACTCAAGAAATCGAGCGCTTGATCTGGATGAGGCGCGCGGGCAAGAAATTCTGAGATTGCTTGAATTCGTTCCAAATAGCGTTGAAACACGCCGCCCCCTTTACCCGATTGCTACTGCAGAAATAGTTCCAGAGACCACTGACACCGTCACCCGATTGCTGCGATAGTCCATCGTTACCGGAAACTGTTCTCCATCGCGCTCTCCGACCCGAAACATCCAAGAATTCGCCGCCGCGCAGACCTCAGCTGCCTTTTCCGTCATACCAATGAGCTGGGTTGCTCGCATTTCCGTAATGGTCTCTTCCTTCGCAATTGTTGGAGGACATTCTCCTTTTGTCATCCCAACATTGAGAACATCTCCACGAGTTTCAGTGCGGCCAATCGCAACAACGATTGAGGCGCGGCTCTTTGCGGTAGCTCTCACAGTGTAGATACCGGATTCAGCGCTCTGATTTATGCGAGCTAAGTAAAAATAGTTCTTCTTTCCGAATGGTTCATAGAAAGGTGTTCGCTCCTTGATGGTGAGATTGATCCTCTTACCCGAAGGACTGGTGACTACAACAGTTGGAAGTTGGGAGTTCTTAAGTTTGTTTGTGGGAGCTTGATCAAGGATGAGATATTCAAGATTAAGTTCTTCTTTTTTCTCAAGAGCGAATCTCACGAAGCGCTCTTCTTTTGCCTTTGTAAAATTTGCGTATACCGCAAATGAAATAGTGCCATCGATCAAGATTGGGCTAGTACCAGCCTTGTTATGTGCAGTTGAGAGCGTGACTGGGAAATGCGCGTGGCTAGGTGCGCTAGCGCCGACTAACAGCGCGAGCGCCATCGAAACTACAAGGCTATTGCGTCGCACTTTCGCCCAGGACAGAAACACGATTGTTAGCAACGGATAAGAATCCGCCACTGACATTGAACTCTTCTGTCGAGCCATCGACGCCTTTGATAGAAACTTTGCCGTCAACGAGAACTCCAAGAAGTGGCGCGTGATCAGGGAGAATTCCGAGATCACCTTCGAGAGTGCGCGCAGAAACCATTGTGGCTTTGCCCGACCAGACTCGCTTCTCTGGTGTTACAAATTCGACAGTAAGAGTTTTATCTGACATGTATTAGCTCTTTGCCAATTCCGCAGCCTTACGTTCAACGTCATCAAGACCGCCGCACATAAAGAATGCTTGTTCTGGGATGTGGTCGTAATCGCCGTTAGCAAGCGCATCGAATGCTGCGATGGTTTCGCTGAGCGGTACGAAAGAACCATCGATGCCGGTGAAGACCTTTGCAACGAAGGTGTTCTGTGACAAGAAGCGCTGGATACGACGCGCACGACCGACGAGGATGCGATCTTCTTCGGAGAGTTCGTCAATACCAAGAATTGCGATAATGTCTTGAAGATCCTTATAACGCTGCAAGATCTGCTTGACGCGGTTTGCAACGCGGAAGTGATTCTCGCCGATGTAACGCGGATCAAGAATGCGCGAAGTCGAGTCGAGTGGATCCACCGCAGGATAGATACCCAACTCAGAGATCGGACGAGAAAGAACCGTCGTTGCATCTAAGTGGGTGAATGTTGTGTGTGGAGCTGGGTCAGTGATGTCATCGGCAGGGACATAAATCGCCTGCATTGATGTAATCGAGTGACCACGAGTTGAAGTGATGCGCTCTTGGAGTACACCCATCTCGTCAGCAAGTGTTGGCTGGTAACCCACTGCTGAAGGCATACGGCCAAGGAGCGTTGAAACCTCCGAACCTGCTTGAGTGAAGCGGAAGATATTGTCGATGAAGAGAAGCACATCTTGCTTCTGTACATCGCGGAAATACTCCGCCATGGTCAAAGCTGAAAGTGCCACGCGAAGACGAGTTCCGGGTGGCTCATCCATCTGACCGAAGACCAAAGCGGTCTTATTGATAACGCCCGTCTCAGTCATTTCAAGGAACAAGTCGTTACCTTCACGAGTACGTTCGCCGACACCTGCGAATACAGAAACGCCACCGAAGTTTTCAGCGACGCGGTAAATCATTTCTTGAATAAGAACGGTCTTACCAACACCTGCACCACCGAAGAGACCAATCTTTCCGCCCTTGACGTATGGAGTTAGCAAGTCGATAACTTTGATACCGGTCTCAAACATTTCGGTCTTTGACTCAAGCTGATCGAAATCAGGAGCGGTGCGGTGAATCGGCCAACGCTCTTTTACATCAAGTGATGATGTTGGAACATCGAGTGATTCGCCGAGCGCATTGAATACGTGCCCTTAGTGACATCTCCGACTGGAACAGAGATTGCTGCACCTGTGTCACGTACTTCTACGCCACGGACCATGCCGTCGGTTGGTTGCATCGAGATTGCGCGTACGAGGTTATCGCCGATGTGCTGGGCGACTTCGAGAGTGAGCTTACGTTGCTCACCACCGAGTGTTACATCCACGTTTAGCGCGTTGAAGATCGCAGGCATCGAATCCGATGGGAATTCGATATCAACGACCGGTCCAATCACGCGTGCTACGCGTCCGGTTGCTGTCTTAGTTGTCATC
>RFMK01000105.1 GCA_009927705.1 Actinomycetota bacterium
TTACCCCAATCGTAGGGCTTCGACGCGATTACGCAAAAACGATTAACGATTTTGCGCTGAGACAGCAGCTTCGATTGCAGCCTTCAAGCGATCTTGTGCTTTGCCATACGCTGCAAAATCACCTTTTGCGAGCGCTGCTTGTGCATCACGTAACGCTTGTTGAGCGCTAGCTAGAGCATTCGCTAGATCTTTATTTGTTCCACTTGGAGTTGTGCTGCTTCCACTAGTTGATGGAGTAGTCGAGGTAGTACTTCCAGAGTTTCCACCGAAGACTTGATCCAGTGCGCCTTGAAGCGTGTCATCGAATCCGATCTTTTCACCGAAAGATACGAGCACTTTCTGCAAGAGTGGATAAGCAGCAGTGTTAGCGGTTGCGCGGACATACACTGGCTGGACATAAAGAAGTCCACCACCAACCGGCAAAGTCAACAAGTTACCGAGCACAACATCAGATCCACCTTGACGCAAGAGGGAAAGCGATAGCGCAACTGTTGGATTAGCTTCAAAGTTAGAAGCTACTTGTGACGGTCCTGCGATATTGGTCGAGCGCTGTAATTGCAAGACAGTAAATTTTCCGTAGTCAGGGCCCGGATCTGAATTCACCACAGCGAATGCCGAAAGATTCTCTCGCCCACCTCGCGGTACAAAAGGTGTAGTGATTGAAAATGATGCCTTCTTCTCACCTGGAAGTTGCAAGGTGTAGTAATACGGAGGTTGTGCTCCAGCGTTTGCACCAAGAGTTGATGGGTCGCGAGGTACCCGCCAGAAATCTTGTCCACCGTAGAAAGCGTTGGCATTCTTCACGTGATAGAGCGAAAGGACATCACGTTGTACGCGGAATAGATCTTCCGGATAACGAACATGCGAGACTAATCCTTCTGTCATTTCAGATTTCTTCTTAATGACATTTGGGAAAGCTTTCATCCAGGTAGCGAGAACTGGATCCTTCTCATCCCAGGCGTAGAGATTGACGGTTCCGTCATACGCATCCACTGTCGCCTTAACGGAGTTGCGGATGTAGTTGATCTTTGAATTTGGAACCGCAGTCAATGGATTGGTATTGATATTCAACGCATCGGTCGTTGCGCCAGAGACATCAACTGTTCGTGAATATGGATATCCAGCGCTGGTCGTGTAACCATCGATAATCCAAACAACGCGATTATCGATAATTGCCGGATATGGATCGCCATCGAGCTTGAGCCAAGGAGCAACCTTTGCAACTCGTTCGCGCGGAACACGTTCGAAGATGATCTTTGAATCAGAATTGATTAGGTTCGAAAGCAAGATTCGCTGTTCTTGATATTTGATTGCAAACAAGAGTCGGGAGAAGATCGAGCCCATCGGGACTCCACCCTTGCCGGTGTAGGTGTAATTCTTCTGTCCATTTGCAGAGGCATCATCGGGATAGTCGAATTCGATTTCTTTTCCTTCGTTGGAGCCACCGATAATCGAATACTCCGGATTGTTTTCACCGAAATAGATTCGAGGTTGGAAATCTCCCAGTTTGCCCTTTGGTGGAATGTCCCCTACGGCAAATATTGGTTTTCCATCTACATCTTGGGCATTTCCGTAAGAACCAACCATTCCAAATCCGTGGGTATAGACCAGGTGATCGTTAATCCAATTTCGATTGGGGTTTCCTTCAATGTTTATTTCGCGAACCGCAACGACCATGTCGCGAGTCTTGCCGTCGACGGTATATCGATCAATATCGAGTGAATCCGTGAAGGTGTAATACGGCTTAATTTGCTGGAGTTGACGGAAAGTTGCAGAGAGAACATTTGGATCCATCAGGCGAATGTTCGAAATTGTTGAGGCATCTTTAGATAACTGACCAGCAGAGGTATTTAAGGTTGCTTGATAATCCTTGATTTCAACATTTTGTAGTCCGTAGGCAGCGCGAGTGTTCTCGATATTGCGCTCGATGAATGGGGCTTCTTTTGTCGATTCACTCGGTTTTACCTGGAATTGCTGGATCAAGCTCGGATAAACGCCTGCGATTAGGAATGAGGAGATTCCAAGAAGCGCTACTCCGGCAGCCGGAAGCACCCAGGAGCGACGAATAATGTTTGCGAAGAAGAGCAATGCGCACAGTGCAGCAATTCCCGCAAGAATCGCTTTTGCCGGCAAGACTGCATTTACATCGGTGTAGGTAAGACCGGTGATGATGCCGTCATCTGAGGTCGCAAGCGCATAACGGTCGAGCCAATACGCGACAGCCTTGATTGCGACGATGAAGCCAAGGAGCACAGAAAGCTGTACTCGTGCCGCAACGGTGGTGCGGTCTTCTCGAACCTGAGGGCGAATTCCGCCATATACATAGTGGACCAAGAGCGCGGCAATCGTTGCGAGAATCAAGGTTGAGATTGCCCAACCTACAAGTGATTGCCAGAACGGCAGAGTGAACATGAAGAAGGAGATATCCTTACCAAATTGCGGATCTTTCACGCCAAACTCAGTTGCATTTGTATAAAGCAGCCAGCTCTCCCACAAGCGAGTTCCTGCCATACCTGCGAAATAGAAGAGCGCAAGGAATACGCCGATTAAGCCGATGCGACGAATCGGCTCTAGTTGGGCGCGATATCTTTCAAGATTATCTGCTTCAACAGTGAGTGGAACATAAATAGGGCGCTTCTTATAAGCGATATAGATGTTTGTGGTGATGATGGCAGACGTTAGTAATCCAAAAATAAAGAAGAGTGCGATCCGTGTAGTAAGTAAGGTCGTCCAAACGCTGCTGTAATCAACGGAACGGAACCATAGGAAGTCGGCATAGAAGCCACTCAGCGAAACCAAGATCACAGCAATCACCGTCAAGATGATGACGGTTAGCGGAAGCGCTCCTATGCGACGAGGACCGCCGGGGTTGCGTTGAGGAAATCGAAGATTACGGAACGGGTTATCAGGATTATCGCCAAAGGTCATAAGGCGAGATTATCCAAATACGCGGCAGTTAGGTATTCGAAACGTTAGCGGCCAGAACAGGTGGCATGCTTAAAGTTATCTGGGGCGCGCAGCGCATCGATTGCTTCGCTTAAAGTTGAGACGGGGATTACTTTTAAGCCCTTTGGCACATGTTGTATGTCCGGACAATTCTCTCGAGGTGCCAAGAAGATCGTTGCACCAATGCGCGACGCACCAATCATCTTCTCCTCGATTCCGCCAATACCTCCAACTTTTCCTGAGGCGTTAATGGATCCAGTGCCAGCAATCTTGCGTCCACGCACTAAATCTTCCGAGGTCAATTTCTCAATGATGCCAACTGCGAAGATCATGCCGGCACTTGGCCCACCAACGCCAGGCAAATTGAACTTCACATCGATGGGGAATTTACCGCTCGTTCCAACCAAAATTCCTATCGCAGGTTTCTTCTCTCCGGTCTCGGAAGAGATATCTTGGTTTTCAACCAGCGTGACTTCCGTAGTAATCGAGGAAATATTTCCACTTTTGTTCTTTCGCTCGACGGTAATGCTCAGTGAATCTCCGATTTTCTTTCCTTTATATGACGTCCTTATTTCCTCGATCTGGTTAATTTCTTTCCCATCTACGGCGGTAATTACATCTCCTACTTTCAATTTGTTGAAAGCATCAGAGTATTCACGAATATCACTGATGTAGTAGAGCTCTTTGAATTCGTAGCCCAGATACCGAAGCGCGGCGGCAGTTGATGTTGCCTGCGATGATTCCATTTCGTTCTGGCTATCGCGTTCGATTTTCTTCGCTGGCCTGATTGGTGGATAGACAGACTCTTTTGGTAGTACCACGTGAGGTCCAAGCGCCCAATTAACGATTGTTTCGGCGCCGAAAACAGGTGAGTCTGGGTTGGTCACCAAAATCGACGTGATGAAAAGTTTTCCATTAATTGGATACGTCTTGGAATCTTTGATGGTGATGATATTTCCTGCGACATTATCGGGGACTCCCGGCTTGAAGAAAACGAATGGAATGGGAGCTAGCAGCGTTGCGATTGATAGCAGATAGAAGAAGAACTTTGTTGGAAATGACCATCGATAACGAAGTGGTGAGATATTTCGCATCGCGAGATTTTTACTCTGATTTCTTAAATGAATCTTGGAACTTCTTGAACTTTCCTACTGAACGCTCAGTTTGATTTTCGTATTTCCGCTGGAAGCGTGTAACCCACACGACATAAAGGATTGCGCCTACAAGTGCGGTCACAGGAATGAACCACCAGAAAAGAGCGGAAAGTGGAGTCGATTCGGCTGCTCGGATCACCAAAGGCATGGTCGAAGCCTAGGCTAGTGAGAAGAAAAGGTATGACTTGAACTAGATTGGTATGCGGGAATGATTTCGTGAGATTTCTTGTTCCTATGCCACAGTTCACAATATCTGCAGGAGGGTTTCATGTCCGGCTTCGGCTTCACGCCAGAAGACAATGACGACAATCAGCCAGATAAACCAAATAATCCCGCGAACTCTGGACCGCTCGGTTTCGGTAACTTCGGCGATATCTTCCAACAATTCTCCGGAATGGGTTTGAATCTGCAGGGATTGATGGCTTCGCTCTCTGGACAGGCCTCACCTAGCGCTCTTTCTCAACAGATGATCCGTGACATCTCTCGAAAATATCTCTCGGCCCACGGCGAATTACCAGTAAGCGTCCAAGATCTGGTTGCCACTCAAGAAGCTTTTAATATCGCTGATTTGTGGATCAATGAAGCAACGACTTTCCCAACTCTTGTCATTCCTGATACTTGCGCTTTGAGCCGACGAGATTGGATTGACTCGACTTTGGCTGGTTGGGAAGAACTGGCAAAACCGCTCGTTGATGGGATGTCTCAGGCGATGTCTGACATGCTTAATGAAACTTTGGGAAGTGAAGGTGGATCCGAAAGCACACCAAGTTTCTCGATTCCCGGTTTTGGAAATATGAATATTTCGCAATCGAGCATTTCAGCAATCATGGGAACATTCATGAGTTCGCTGATCAGCACCCAACTTGGTCAGACGATCGGCAATCTCTCGACATCTGTTACAGGTGCAAATGATGTGGCGCTTCCTCTAACTTCGCCGATTAGGCCCCAACTTATTCCACAAAATGTTGCACTCTGGGGTAAAGATTTGGAGATTCCAGAAGCAGAAGTGCGCATTTACCTAGCGCTACGTGAAGTTGCAGCTGCCCGTCTCTTCGCCGCAACCCCATGGCTACGCGAATATGTTCGTAACTCGATTGCTTTATACGGAAAAGGAATCCGCGTCGACATCACCGCAATCACCCAGCAAGCAGAAGATGCAATGAACTCTGGCGAACTTGATCCATCAAATCCGGAGTCAATGACGATGGCACTATCTGGCGGAATGTTCACTCCGGAAGAGACTCCCGCGCAACGTGATGCGCTTGAGAAGCTCGAGACCGTATTGGCGCTCATCGAAGGGTGGATTGATGCAGTTGTGGCTCACGCAGCTGGTGATCGACTTCCTTCGATGATCAAACTTCGTGAAACACAACAACGTCGCCGTGCCACAAACTCCCCCACTCAACAACTATTTGCGACTCTCGTGGGATTAGAAGTCTCTCCACGTCGCACTCGCGAAGCCATTACATTCTGGGAGAAGATCGCAACGCTAAAAGACATCCAATCTCGCGACCAGATTTGGGATGAATCCTTCTTGCTCCCAACAGCAAGTGACCTCAATGATCCTGAGGGCTTCCTGAAAGCTCGCGAAATTCCCGATGACCTCTCGGGCTTGATCTAAAAAGAAAAGCGAAGACCCCGGGCGCACAATTCTTTATCTGCCTTCCCCTTGCAGATAATGAACGGTTATCCGA
>RFMK01000168.1 GCA_009927705.1 Actinomycetota bacterium
CCGCATCTTAGGTAAGGCTTAATCACCGAATTAAAGAGAGCGCTCGTGCTTCGCGCACGGGCGCTCTTCTTATGCCCGCACAAACCCAGAGTATTTCCAGCAGAACGTTGACCTTCAGTCAGGAACCAACATCCACAGCCGAGTGAATTCAACGGCCAATGATTCTTACTTCACTACGCATGATCGGGCATGACTATTCGCCCAGCGCTCAAATCTGGAATCACGATTCATCGCAACGAGAGCAGAAATGAAGTTCGCATTGGTTCCCGATGGCGCCAATACTCCCTTCCTTTGCAATGGTGCGGAGTCGGAACTCAAGCGTTACTTGGGCTTCTGGATGGCAAGTTCACTTTTTCGGAACTGGCGACCACAACTGGACTCGAAAGCTCCGCAATCGAATCATTCGTTAGCGAGCTGCGTTCGCATGACTTCGTAGATCTCCACCGAACCCCCGTTGCATATCTGCGCCGTTACAACCCAGAGCTAGGTCGAATAGAAGAAGTATCGGATCTAGATCAAGTTGCGAGTGATGTTGCAATAGAGACAGCGCTCAAACGAATCGAGATTGAATGCGATGCAGCTACTTTCACTCCTGGCGACATCGATGGTGGACGCACATCGCTTTTGAATCGCCGATCTTTTCAAATTGTTATCTTCGGCCACGGAAAGATTGTGAACGCTCTCGTCGGTGTATTGAGCGCATCAGGGTTCTCCAAGCTGTCAGTCATCAATCGAGTTGGAACTAAGGACTCATCGCTCAAGATTCTCGAAAGTGATATTGCAGGTGGATACGTGACTCGATCTCACTTTGGTCAAACTCGCCGAATCATCGTTGATGAGATTCGCAATCACTCACTTCTCTTTGTTGAACCCAAAACCCAAGTCCATAACCCTGATTTGATCATCAGTATTGGAACTCCAAGCCCCGATTCCGTACAACGTTGGATGGCTGAAAACACTCGGCATCTTCTCGTTGATATTCCATCCAGCGCCGAAGTTCGAATCGGACCGCTCGTGACACCAGGTAAATCACCGTGTTTTCGCTGTGTTCAACTTTGCGAGGAAACTGGGTGGCAACGCGAACAAACTTTAGAAACTAACTCCGCACTTGCCCTAACTGTTGCAGGCGCAATCGCTCTCGATGTTATAGCGCTCTCAGATCGAAAAATCAGCGCTTATCACTCAACCTCACACATTCATACCGTTCGTGACTACACCGCCCCACAAATACAACATTGGTCACAACATCATGCGTGCGGGTGCGCATGGGAAGGATGATTCAAGTCGCGCCAAGACTCTGACTCCCAGAGAATGCGCCTATGGCAGAGAAGATTCCTGAGAAGACCGGAAAGCGCAGCGCGAAGCTCGCAACCATTCCGCTCTCCGTCGCAGGTCGCGGCGCCTTAGGTTTCGGTCGCCAACTCATTGGCCAATCCCCTGATTTTGCGTTCGCAGAACTGCAAGAAAAGACCGCCGAACAGGTCTTCAAAGTCCTCGGCGAACTCAAGGGTGGTGCAATGAAATTCGGTCAAGCGCTCTCCGTCTTTGAAGCTGCTTTGCCGGAAGATATTGCCAAGCCATATCGCGAAACGCTGGTGAAGTTACAAGAAGCTGCGCCACCACTTCCAGCGCGCGTTGTTCATAAAGTACTAGCAAAAGAACTTGGTGAAGATTGGCGAGATAACTTCTCAGAATTCAATGACTCTCCTGCGGCATCTGCCTCTATTGGACAAGTTCATAAAGGTGTTTGGAAAGATGGTCGCGCTGTTGCCGTCAAAGTTCAATATCCCGGAGCAGCCGAGGCGCTGGTCTCTGACTTAAATCAGATCCAACGTTTTGCCAAGATCTTTCAACTCTTCATGCCCGGTCTTGAGATGAAACCACTTCTGGAAGAACTTCGCGCACGTATCATCGAAGAAGTCGATTACCGATATGAAGCGCAAGCGCAAGAAACCTGTTGGAACGCTTTTGAAAACGATCCAGATATTGTGATCCCTAAAGTTGTTATGGCCACCGATCGCGTCCTTGTTAGTGAGTGGTTAGAAGGAAAACCACTGTCGAGAGTTATTGCTAACGGAACTCAAGCAGAGCGAAACAACGCTGGAATCCGACTTGCTCGTTTCCACTTCACCGCACCTACTCGCGCCGGATTACTTCACGCTGACCCACATCCCGGAAACTTCCGAGTTCTTGCAGATGGTCGCCTCGGTGTTCTTGATTTCGGCGCATGTAACCGTCTTCCAAACGGATTCCCTGAACCATTCAAGAAATTACTTCGCAATGCGCTCGAGGGCGATGCAATTGCTCTCTACAATGGATTTAAAGAAGATGGATTTATCCTCGCTGAAGTTGATGTCGATCCGCAATTAGTTCTTGATTTCCTACTCCCACTTGTGGAGCCACTTCGCACCGAACACTTCGCCTATACCCGCGAATGGTTGCGTGAACAGAGCGTCCGAGTCGGCGATCCACGTAACCCAACTGCAAAAATCGGCTTCCAACTCAATCTTCCACCCGAATATGTATTAATCCACCGCGTCACGTTGGGCACCACCGGCATTTTCTGTCAGCTTCGTGCACAAGGCAACTTCCGCGACGAAGCGCTCTCCTGGTTCCCTGAAATCACTCCGTCTCACTTGCAATCTTCACCTGCTTAAGAAATTCAGCTGGTACGCAAATCGAATTTGCTGGCGCAAATTCAACATTTGCTTTACCCCAGCCGAATTTCTTTACGCGGTTGCAACTAACGGTTGAGAATTGAGTCGCGGGCGACCCGGAAGACGCTTTGCTGCGATCACAGATCCGTCTTCAAATAATTCTCCGCCCCATACTCCACATGGCTCTTGTCGAGAGAGCGCGCCTGCTAAACATTCCTTCTTGACGGGGCAACCACCGCAGAGGGACTTGGCATAGGCGATCTCATCATTCTTCTCAGAGAAGAAGATCTCTGGATTGGAGTTGTGGCAGGGCAGGGTAAATGCGCGGTCGGTGCCATAAACACCTGTGACTGCATCAAGACCGATCATGGCGTCATCGCCTTCGGCCCATCCTGGTACCAATAGTTCGCTGAAGAGAACTGTCATCGTTCTCACCTTTGCCTTTCCTTTTTTAGTCTCTGCAGATATTCACCAGATAATGAAAAAGGGGCCTGAATCCTTGTGGATTCGAGGCCCCTGGGCTTCCTTATCGGTGTTTATCCGATAGTGCTCCAGGTGCCGAATCCATCGGCCTTGGCTGACTTGGTTGCAAAATAGTTGTAACCAAATGCAGGCGCGAACCAA
>RFMK01000033.1 GCA_009927705.1 Actinomycetota bacterium
TGGCGGTGTGTGCGTGTAGCACTCATCGCTGTTGAGATAGTTCTTGCCTGTGTCATAGTCGTGGAAGGGTAATGCATTGCATCTTCACGACGCAAATGAATTATTTATAGCCCTGCTTCAGCAAGAAATGGGCTCGGTTCTCCGTAATAACTGATGGTCAGACTCCGCTGCGCACGCGTGATTCCAACGTAGAACAAGCGGCGTTCTTCTTCGATTGGTTGGTTACCCCACGGTAGGACCGAAGAACCTGCGCCTGCGAGATACACCTTCGGCCATTCCAAGCCTTTTGCTGCGTGCAACGTAGCTAGAGCAACACCAGGCAAGGTCGGTGGATTGTTCTGTTCAGCGCGATCTTCTAGTTCTCGAAGGAATCCACGAAGAGAGGTGAGTCCTTCGCCTTCAAGTTCGCGAGCTAATTGTAGGAAGGCACGAACATATTCGCTCTCACCAAATGGTTTGAGTGCGTCACGTAAATCGTTGAGCCAGTCACCTTCCGATAAGACTGAAGCGCTGCGAATCGCGGTGAGAATTTCGCGCACTTCGCTGCGATTAAAGAAGCGTTCTGCATTGCGGATTTGGTTTTCAATACCCGCAGTATTGAGAGCCGCTTCAAATACTTCAAGTTGTAAGTTAGTGCGGGCAAGAATTGCGATTTCGTTACTGGAATATCCAGCCTCAATATCTTTCTTGATTAACTCAACTAGCGCATTAGCTTCTACTTTGTCGGAGACATATCCCAGGGTTGATGGACGATCTCCGTGGTCGTTAACGGGATCAAGTTCATGACCCAAGCTCGCGCTTCGTAGAATTGCATTGGCGGTGTTGATAATTTCCGGAGTTGAGCGATAACCAGAAGTTAAGCGAATAACTTCTGCGTTTGTGTATTTGTTTGTGAAGTTAAGCAAGAAGGCTGGGGTCGCACCCGCAAATGAATAGATAGTTTGGGCGGGATCTCCGACGACACAGATATCGTCGCGCTTGCCTAGCCAGAGATCGAGCAACCTTTGTTGGAGCGGTGAAACATCCTGGTATTCATCAACTGTGAAATAACGATATTGGTCACGAACTCGATCGCGAACTTCTCGTTCTTCTTCCAGCATTCCAACAGT
>RFMK01000094.1 GCA_009927705.1 Actinomycetota bacterium
CGAAAGACGCTCTTGTCGAAATCGCAGTCCTTGTGACAGATGCAGATTTGAATCTCTTAGGCGAAGGTGTCGATGTTGTCATCACAACGACTCCAGAAAAGTTGGATGGGATGCGCGATGAAGTTCGCGCGATGCATCAAGAATCTGGATTGTTGGCGGCTATCCCGTCTGGCGTTTCCCTTTCTGCGGCAGAAGAACTTGTATTGGAGTACCTATCTGCGCACACAGTTCCAGGGAAATCTCCACTAGCCGGAAATTCGGTAGGCATGGATCGCAATTTCATCGCACGTGACATGCTGAAGTTGAATGGCTATCTCCACTATCGCACTGTAGATGTCTCTTCAATAAAAGAGCTCGCCCGGCGTTGGTATCCCAAGGTCTACTTCAATGCACCTAAGAAAACTGGTAACCATCGCGCTTTGGGAGATATCAAAGATTCAATCGAGGAACTCCGCTACTACAGAGATTCAATCTTCATTCCTCGAAATTAATTTAAGGAATTAGTTTCGAGAGTCAGATCGCTAATCGAGTAAGTCCCGCTTCAACTCCCTCTCCGACTTCTACAAGTGTTGATTCATAGTTGATGGAAAAGCCGATTGTGTTACGTAATCTAAAAATTAATTGTTCGGCGCCTAACTTGTCTCCTAGCAGCAAAAGTGCAAATGTGTAATCGCTCATTCGCGAAAACAAATCACCACCTCTTAATTCACGAGAAATCTCTCGTGCACACCTGAGAAGTGAATCATCATCAAGCGGAGCAAGACGGAGGGAGATTAGCGATACGGGTTGATGGCTACGTTCTGCCCAAGAGAGTAAGCGCTCAGCGCTCTCGTAAAAATAAACAGGGGCAAGCGCTCCCGTGAGGTTGTCGTAAATTCCATCGTCATAGAAGGCCATGTAATGATAGTTCAGGAATTAGCAAGAGATAACTAGCACTTTCTCATACCCTAATCTCATGAAACTCATACCCCGCCGCATCCATGAGATAGCTGCTTGGCTCGTTCGCATCGAAGCGTTCTTCCTCTTCAGCCTTGGCGCCTACCTTTTGATACGAACGTTGACCTCATCGGTAGAAGAACTCGATGCAGTCATTGCCGAAATTGTCTTTCTTATTTTGGGTGGCATCGGACTTTTCTTCGCTGGGCGTGGATTTTTGCAACAACGAAATTACGGACGCGGACCAACTGTCCTTGCAAATCTCATCGCAATGGGCGTTGCTTTTTACATGATTGATGGCGAGCGAATCGCGCTCGGTGTTTTTCTCGGTGGTTATGCGCTGCTTACTTTTTTAGCGGCACTCTCTTCTATCCCCCAAGCTCGCCCAGGATCAACTCACCAGGGAACTTCTTCGTAGTCCTCCCACAGCACTCCAGTTTTATCGCCGACGTTAAATTCTCGCGTTGCTAACCAGATTGCAGTCGCGGCTCCTTCTTCAGCACTTCGCGGCGCATCAGGGCCACCCATATCAGTTCGACTGTGATTAGGACAGATTGCGTCAATGAGAAAACCGCGAGCGCCATGGGCAGTCTCATGTGCAAGA
>RFMK01000032.1 GCA_009927705.1 Actinomycetota bacterium
AAAAAGACGTTCTCGTCGAAATCGCAGTCCTTGTGACAGATGCAGATTTGAATGTCTTAGGTGAAGGCGTTGATGTCGTGATCACAACGACTCAAGAAAAGTTGAATGGGATGCGCGATGAAGTACGCACTATGCATCAAGAATCAGGTTTATTGGCGGCTATTCCCTCTGGGGTTTCAGTTTCTGCGGCAGAAGATCTTGTATTGGAGTACGTATCTGCGCATACAGTTCCAGGAAAATCACCACTAGCTGGAAACTCTGTTGGCATGGATCGAAATTTCATCGCACGGGACATGCATAAACTCAATGACTATTTACATTATCGGACTGTGGATGTCTCATCTATCAAAGAGCTTGCACGCCGTTGGTATCCAAAAATTTATTTTAATGCGCCCAAGAAAACTGGTAATCATCGTGCACTTGGGGACATCAAAGATTCGATTGAAGAATTACGATATTACCGAGATGCAATCTTCATTCCACGAAGTTAGTTTCAAGATTAGATTGCGAGTCGAGTAAGTCCTGCTTCGACTCCCTCTCCTACCTCCACAAGAGTTGCTTGATAATCAATGGGGAAGCCTATGGTGTTGCGTAATCTAAAGATAAGTTGCTCTGCTCCAATTTTGTCCCCAAGCAGCAAGAGTGCGAATGTGTACTCACTCATTCGCGAGAGGAGATCACCACCCCGCAATTCGCGAATAATCTCTCGCGCACATCGAAGAAGTGAGTCATCATCAAGCGGCGCAAGCCGAAGTGAGATGAGCGAGACCGGTTGATGACTTCGCTCTGCCCATGAGAGAAGGCGTTCTGCGCTCTCATAGAAATAGACTGGAGCTAGCGCTCCCGTCAGATTGTCGTAGATCCCATCGTCATAGAAGGCCATAAAGCGATAGTTCAGTAAATAGCAAGAGATAACTAGCGCTTTCTCATACCCTAACCTCATGAAACTAGTACCGCGCCGCGTTCACGGGATTGCCGCTTGGCTGGTCCGGATTGAGGCACTTTTCTTATTCAGCCTTGGCGCATATTTGCTGATCCGAACACTGACGTCATCGGTGGAAGAACTTGATGCAGTTGTTGCGGAGATCGTCTTCCTCATTTTGGGCGGTATTGGGCTTTTCTTCGCCGGTCGCGCTTTCCTGCAACAAAGGAATTACGGACGTGGACCAACAGTCCTTGCGAACTTGATTGCAATGGGAGTTGCGTATTACATGATTGATGGAGAGAGGATTGTGCTCGGAGTTTTCCTTGGTACTTATGCTTTAATCACCTTGATTGCAGCTCTAGCTTCTATTCCTCAATCTAAACCTGGAACTTCTCACCAAGGAACTTCTTCGTAGTCTTCCCACAGCACTCCAGTTTTATCGCCAGGATTAAATTCTCGAGTCGCTAACCAAATCGCGGTAGCTGCTCCCTCTTCTGCGCTTCTCGGTGCATCAGGTCCACCCATATCCGTTCGACTGTGATTTGGACAGATTGCATCAATCAAGAAACCTCGAGCACCGTGTGCAGTCTCATGAGCTAAG
>RFMK01000109.1 GCA_009927705.1 Actinomycetota bacterium
TCGGGGCGGAATTGTGCGGATATTTGATTAAGTTCTTATAAAGTCTTTCTCAAATGGAGCTGAATATGAGCCTTCGCGAGGCAATCGATTGGTTCCTAGGGTCCCCTTTGCGGATTCTGATAATTCTCATCTTGGCCGTCATTCTTCAACAGATCTCTACCCGCGCCGTCACGCGAGCACTCAGCAAAGTGGCAGAAGCGGATTTCATGCCGGGAGAGAAGACCTCCATCACTCGCCAACGAGAGCGAGCCCGAACTGCCCAATCAGTATTGAAGAGCACTTCAAAAGCGTTGATTGGATTAGTTGCGGGCGGAATGATTCTTGGCGAACTTGGTGTTGATCTCGGGCCGCTTGTCGCATCAGCAGGTGTTGTTGGTTTCGCAGTAGGTCTTGGCGCACAAACAATTGTTCGTGATGTTTTCTCTGGAATCATCATGCTTGTTGAGGATCAATATGGCGTCGGTGACGAAGTAGAAGTCCTTGATGTCAAAGGCAAAGTTGAGACTGTTGGACTCCGTATTACGACATTACGCGATCGCCAAGGAACGCTCTGGTATTTGCGAAACGGTGAGATTCTTAAAGTCGGAAATAGATCTCAAAAATCTCGAGGTTGATTAACCATCGAGTGCGCGGCCATTACTAGATAATTCCACAACTCTTTTTTCAAATCTTCTCTCATCTTAAGTTCATCAACGGCTGACTTCATATGTTCAAGCCAAACATCTCTTTCGAATTCGCTAATATGAAAAGGCGAATGGCGCATACGAAGGCGAGGATGACCTCGTTCCTCGCTATATGTTTTTGGACCGCCCCAATATTGCTCCAGAAACATCAATAAGCGCCGAGCTGCTCCTTTGAAATCCTCATCGGGATACATCGGTCGCAATACTGGATCAACCGAAACACGAGCATAGAAATGTGAAACTAATTGTTCGAAAGTGGCGCGGCCACCCATTTGCTCGTACAGGCTAGTTTCTTCTGACATTTCAATAATTATCCGCGTTTGATTGAGAAAGACCAAAGTCCCAGAAGTAGAACTGGGACTGCGGCAAAAGCGCAGAGCCACCCGTACGAGAGAGTCCCGATAATCACGCCAGCAAGCGCTCCCCCGCCTGCTCCCGAAAGATTCATAACAAGGTCGCTTGCGCCTTGTGATGATGTTTTCATCTCCGGATTTACCGATTCAGTGAGGAATGCAGAGCCAGCAATCAACGTGCATGACCAACCCAAACCAAGCAAAAAGAGTCCGACTCCGAGCGTGATTGCATCATCGGCTGCGGCAAATCCCGAAACCACAGCTGAGGACAAAAGAGTAAGTGTTCCAATTTGAATAACACGCACTCTTCCAAATCGGTCGCTCAACGTTCCGACTAAAGGCGAGAATGCATACATTCCGAGTACGTGAACACTGATGACAAGTCCGATTATTGAAAGCGTTACATCAACGTGCGCCATATGGACTGGTGTCATGACCATAATCGAAACCATCGCAATATGTCCGACGGCAATAGAAAGTATCGCAAAGAGCGCTTTCGGATTTGATCGGATATGTCTCAACGCCTCGCGGGTCGCGCCTTTCGGTTTTACTTTGTTGCCAGATTGTTGAGTCGCAGTCAGGAAAGGATCTGGTCGCAAAAACATCTGGATGACGATGATTGCTAATGTAAGCGTGACAGCTGAGACCACATAGGGACCGGTAAGTCGAGGTAATCCCATTTTCTCTGCCAAGTTTCCGGCAGGTTCCATGAGATTCGGTCCGGTAACTGCGCCTACGGTGGAACCCCACACTACAAATGACAATTGTTTTGCGCGCGTCTCATTCGTTGCAAGATCGACAGCAGCAAATCGAGCTTGGTACCCCGCGGCCGATGCGGCACCAACCAAGAAAGTTCCCATCAACATTAAAACTATGTTCTTCTGCGAACCACCAGTAATTGCTAAAAGTGAGCCAATAACGCCCGCTATGAAGCCGCTCGAGAGTGCGAGGCGCCGACCGCCCCGCGCCGTGAGTCGCGCGAGTGGGAGAGCTAATGCAGCGGCACCCAATACTGATGAAGTTTGAGCAAGGCCAGCAAGTGTTTCTGAATCAGTAATGGAAGCAACAAGCAAGGAACCCGCAGCAACTGTGCCTGCTACTCCGACTCCATTGAGAACTTGGGCGGCAGCGAGGACTTTTACCGTCTTGTCTTGCAGCGCCGTATTGGGCATTTATTTCACGCGCAGCCAGACTGCAGTATCAGTTGGAAGCATATTGCCCTTGAGTGGACCGCTTGCAACTAGTACTTCAGAATTCTGTGGAAGCTCAAAGTCCGCACCGAAGTTTATATAGCAAGCAAAATTTCCAGGACGTGAGAATGCGACAACATCGTTGCGCGACTCAATCCATTCCATTGGTCCATCACCGAGGCCGGATTCTCCTTTACGAACCGATAATGCTTTCCGGTAGATGTTGAGAGTTGAGTGCTGGTCATTCTCTTGCGATTCAGCTGAGTACTGTCCCCACCAAGAACTTGCAGGGAGCCAGGCTTCTTCCGGCTTGAGATTCTCATTTGTAGAGAATCCAAATGCACCTTGGGCCGATGTCTTCCACGGAATGGGAACACGACATCCATCACGTCCACGATCTTTATATCCGCTCATCTTCCATCGCGGATCAGTCAAGCGATTCTCTGGAATATCTCGAACTTCTGGAACTGCAAGTTCTTCACCTTGATACAAATACGTTCCGCCGGGAAGAGCAAGAGCCATCAGTGTTGCGCTTCGTGCGCGAAGAGTTCCACGTGCAATATTCAATTTTGAAGGATCGCCTTGGCGCGACCACGTTGTGTCACCATGGTTTGTTAAACCTAGATCAAGTCGATCAACAGAACGCACAACATCATGGTTATTGAAAACCCACGATGTTGGAGCTCCAACTTCGGCTAGCGCAGCGATGGAATTATCAATCTTCTTCCGTATCTCCTCTGGTTTCCAGAGCGTTGTGAGCATTTCGAAATTGAAGGAGTTTTGGAGTTCATCCGCGCGAACATAGCGAGCGATGCGCGATGCAGGGCTTACCCATGCTTCAGCCACAGCCATGCGATCTCCAGGATATGAATCAAGAATCTTGCGCCAGCGGCGATAGATGTCATGCACGCCCTCTTGATCCCAGAAAGGCTTATGTTCTGGACTGAGCATGCGAGTTAAGTTGTTCTTGCCGAAGAGTTTTGCGATCCAACCCTCTCGAATGTCGGGTAAACCCTTCTCTTTGAACATTCCGTGCGCCACATCAATACGGAAACCATCGACACCTTTATCGAGCCAGAACTTCAATACATCTTCAAAATGATTTTGAACTTCAGGATTTTCCCAATTCACATCGGGTTGCTCGACTGCAAAGAGATGGAGATACCACTGACCTAACTTTCCGTCAGCTTCTGTAATGCGATGCCATGCTGGACCGCCAAAGACCGCTTGCCAATTATTCGGCGGAAGATCTCCGTTTGGACCTTTGCCATCACGGAAGATGTAACGGTTGCGTTCTGGCGATCCTGGTTTTGCTTTCAGCGCTGCTTGGAACCATGCATGTTGATCAGAAGTGTGATTAGGGACGATATCGATAATGACTTTAATTCCATGTGAATGGGCATCATCAATAAGTCTTTGTGCGTCTGCCAAAGTTCCATAATCAGGTTCGATATTCATGTAATCAGAAACGTCATAACCATGATCATTTTGAGGAGATGGATACCACGGAGTAATCCAGATTGCATCTACGCCAAGTTTCTGCAAGTAAGGAAGTTTCGAGCGAATGCCCTCTACATCACCGATTCCATCACCGTTGCTATCAGCGAACGAACGGATGTAAATCTGATACGTAACAGCGTCACGCCACCATGGACGAATTCCTCGCGGGGCCAGTACAGAACTCACTACTTCTTCTCCTCCAGATATTGCTGCAGAAATGCACGTTCCTCATCATTGAGGGGACGGGATTTAGCAACGCTTTCATCAACCGCAACCTGAACTGTCTTAACTCGAGCGCACAACTCTCCTTTATTTGTGATTTCGTAAATCATGGTGAATGAAGAGTTTCCGATGGACTCAACCCAGAGTTCCACATCAACGTAAATTCCACCTTCAAAAATCGGAGCTAGAAAATCGACATCGGCGTGAGCAACCACCATCTCAAGGATTCCTGGACGATTGTTCTGTTGAGAAGGTTGGACAAACGACCATTC
Source organism: Actinomycetota bacterium (assembly GCA_009927705.1). GTDB lineage: Bacteria > Actinomycetota > Actinomycetes > Nanopelagicales > Nanopelagicaceae > MAG-120802. The sequence goes on from RFMK01000109.1 coordinate 4,221, forward strand.
AAAACGAGCTTCTTGGGCAAAAGTCAGATACTTCGCATTATTAACATGCCCCATCGCATCTAGATCATCCCAACGGACAAAAGCTTTATGCTGATATCTCATCGAGTGAGTTTCCGATATGTAACGCGGTGTGGACGTGCAGCTTCTGGTCCCAATCGTTCAATCTTATTTTTCTCGTAAGACTCGAAGTTTCCTTCGAACCAGAACCATTGGGAATCGCCTTCATAAGCAAGGATGTGAGTAGCAACGCGATCTAAGAACCATCGATCGTGTGAAATCACCACAGCGCAACCCGGGAAATCTAAGAGTGCATTCTCAAGTGAACCAAGTGTTTCGACATCTAAATCGTTTGTGGGCTCGTCAAGGAGTAATAAGTTTCCACCCATTTTCAAAGTCAGCGCAAGATTAAGACGGTTTCTTTCACCGCCCGAAAGCACACCGGCCGCTTTCTGTTGATCAGGACCTTTGAATCCGAAAGCGGAGACATAGGCGCGGCTAGGCATTTCAACCGCTCCAACTTTCATGAAATCAAGTCCATCAGATACGACTTCCCACAGAGATTTCTTGGGATCAATTCCGCCACGAGACTGATCTACATAAGAAATCTTTACTGTCTCGCCGACCTTGATTGATCCTGAATCTGGAGTTTCTAGTCCCAAGATCATCTTGAATAACGTTGTCTTTCCAGCGCCGTTTGGTCCAATCACACCAACAATTCCATTGCGTGGCAGCGAGAATGAGAGATTGTCGATCAATAAGCGCTCGCCAAAACCTTTAGACAAGTTCTCAACCTCGACGACGATATTTCCAAGACGTGGTCCCATCGGAATCTGGATTTCTTCGAAATCTAACTTGCGGGCCTTCTCCGCTTCAGCCGCCATCTCTTCATATCTAGCAAGACGCGCCTTGGATTTGGCCTGGCGACCTTTGGCATTTTGGCGGACCCAATCCAACTCTTCTGCAAGACGCTTCGCGCGCTTTGCATCTTTCTGTCCTTCAACCTTCAAACGTGCAGCTTTAGTCTCAAGATAGGTTGAATAGTTACCTTCATATGGATATGCCCGACCACGATCGAGTTCGAGAATCCATTCTGCAACATTGTCCAAGAAGTAGCGATCGTGCGTGATGGCCACAACTGTTCCCTCATATTTGGAGAGGAATTGTTCGAGCCAGAGAACAGATTCAGCATCGAGATGGTTTGTGGGCTCATCAAGAAGCAAGAGATCTGGTTTTTGAAGAAGCAATTTGCAGAGCGCTACACGTCGTCGCTCTCCACCAGATAGCACTTTTACATCTGCATCAGGTGGTGGACAACGTAAAGCATCCATCGCTTGCTCTAATTGCGAGTCAAGATCCCACGCGTTCAAGTGATCTAACTTCTCTTGCAAGGTTCCCATCTCGGCGAGCAACTTGTCGTAATCGGCGTCAGGGTTTGCCATTTCTTCCGAAACTTGATTGAAACGTGCGAGCAGCGCCATTGTTTCGGCAACGCCTTCTTGAACATTTTCTAGAACATTCTTCTCTTCATTCAAAGGTGGCTCTTGTAGAAGGATTCCGACTGAGTAGCCTGGAGATATATAAGCCTCGCCATTCGATGGTTGTTGTAGTCCTGCCATTATTTGTAGGACCGTTGATTTACCTGCGCCGTTAGGCCCAACAACGCCGATCTTTGCACCCGGCAGAAACATCAATGTGACGTCATCAAGGATGACTTTGTCACCATGCGCTTTACGCGCCTTCTTCATCGTATAAATGAACTCTGCCACGAGGCGAAACCTTATCGTCTCGGCCGCGAATCGTTGGCACTCGGTAGACTTGTCTCGCACAAGCGCTCGTAGCTCAGTTGGATAGAGCACTCGCCTTCTAAGCGGGTTGTCGCAGGTTCGATTCCTGCCGGGCGCGCTTTACTGAAAACGATAACTAAACAGAAATATTTAGGTCTCCCTTGGAGCAGATTTCACCGACAGATTAGATGCTTATTAATGCCACGTATCTAAATTGATCTGGAACCATTTCCAATGGTGGTTTGTGGAACGAAATATCTTCTTCCTCGACTACTAGATTCTTACCTGACTCAATAATCACTCGAATAAAGACCTTGGCTTCAATTTCAGCGATGTGATTACCGAGACATGTGTGGGGACCGAAGCCAAAGCTCAAATGAGGGTTCCGCGGCCTCTCTAGGTTTACTTCAAAAGGGTTCTCAAAGACAGTGGTATCAAAATTTCCGGAAATGAAACTCATACCGACGTACCGATCATCGGGAAGATCGGTCCTTCCTGATTCAGGAACCATAGTTCGATTCATCATGGGTAATGGCGAGAAGAATCGCAAGAATTCTTGAATCGCCGCTGAAACAAGGTCAGGATTATTGCGAAGTTTCTGAAGGTCGCTCGGTTTCCTTGCTAGGTGCCAGATGATTCCAGTCAGTAATTTCACGACGGTATCACGTCCACCAGCCAATAACACTCCCGCAATTCCTCTAAATACTGAAGCTGAAACTTGCTGTCCTTCAATTTCCATTGTGGCAATCTGTCTCCACACATCATCACTAGACCCAATTAATGCCTCTTCATAGATTCGATCTAGATAGCGATGCAGAACTTCTCCTGAACGTTGCTCAGATTCAGCGGTCCAGACATCCGGACCCCATGAGATCCATTCCGCGACATCTTGTGGGCGGTTATAGATAACTCCAAGATTTTGCATCACGATCGGTAGTGCAAGATTACTGACGACATTCTGATTCGACTGCTTGAAGTAATCCTCGACTATTTTCTTCGTATTCACAGTGAACGCATCCACATGACGTTCAATCGAGGGCTTAACAAAGATAGGTGCTAGCGCTGAGCGATAAAGATGATGGCGCGGAGGATCTACTTCAAGAGGAAGTTGGCGGTAGTCACGTACATCTGCATCACCTTGTAGATCCGAAGAGTAAGTCTGGGTATCTCTTAAAGCCTCTCGCAGTTCTTTATGCCCTTTGAAGACTCGATTAGCGCTAGGTTGAAGTGCTGACACCACGCCATCATAGTTTGAAGCAAAGAAAAACCCGGGATCCCTCGAGGTCCCGGGTCTTTCTTCTACTAGGTAAAGAGAGTTTCTATTTCTCCAAAACTAGCTTCCGACTTTTGCAAGTTGCGCAAGAATCTGTTTTCCGAGTTCACTTGTTTTTGTAATCTGAGCGAACCCTGAATTTACTGCGACTTTCGGACAATCAAAGGAGTGGAAACTAATCCAATCCTTAACGCTGCCTGCAAGTGCTGCTGATGAGTACTTTGGAAGAACCATCGCATACGTTGTTGCTGCAAATGGATATTGGCTAGCAAGTTTGTTTGCGTAATCGAAAGTGACGAGACCATCTGCAGTGTATTTAGCTACCGAGAAGGCGCCAAGGATACCTTCAGTCGAAGCTGGTGAGATTGAATTTCCAGCTGGATTAATGATATTGGCAGTTCCTAGACCATAGTCTTTTGCAAACGAATACTCGTTGTAGGTGATTGAGTACTTGGTTTTTTGAGCGATCTGTGCCAGTGCTGCTGCGTTTGCTCCCCCTTGGAACCCAATTGGATCTTTTGTGATATCTCCCGGAAACGCTGTTGCGAATGCATCATTTCCTGGCTTTGTCCAAATCGTCGGGTGAAGTTTGTTAAGCGCAGTAGTGAAGTTGTTTGAAGTACCGGAACCACCAATGCGGTAAATCACGATAATCTTTTTGTCAGGGAATGTGAAATAAGTGCGCACGGTCTTCGTACGAAGGACGACAGGAGCGCCATTCTTATCCAAAACAGTCTTTCCGTCCTTAACTTTGTAGACAGGAACCTGATATGACTTATTGTTATCAGCCACAATTGCTGGATCGTTCCACTTTGTTATTTGACCAGAAAAAATCTTCGCAATGGTTTCAGTAGAAAGGTTTACTGATTTTGTTGTATTCAGGTTATACATGACCGTTACTGGCCATGCGCCAAATGGAATGTGAAGCATTCCTGCAGGTTTATTGTCGTTTTTATTTTCGGAGTCTGACAGGCCAATATCGACAACACCTTGGGCAATGTTGTTCTTGCCGGTTCCAGATCCTGCTGCTGTGTAGCCACTCATAGTGTCGCCAGTAGCTGTCGCATAATCTGCCTTGCACTTATCAAGCAAAAGCGCAACCGAGCTTGCACCGTTAACGCGAACAGTCTGCCCTGTGGCAAAGCTAGTTGCAGTCGAGAAGACGAGTAACGCCGCAGCGGAAGCAGCGACGATTGACGTCTTGTTGATTTTCTTCATTTGTACCTCTCAATAGATTGACCTAGTAGGGGCGTCCGATATGGACGACCTAAATCTAGGAAGAAACAGAAACTGACGCATACACTCGAGAGAAATTCAGATTAATGAGAAGTGAACAATTAGTGCTGCTACTAGCCGAAGCGTCCAGAGACGTAATTCTCTGTGCGCTGATCTCGAGGCTTGGTAAAAATCTGGCTCGTAGGACCAACCTCAATCAATTCACCAGGTCCTCCATCAGATAGGAAGAAGGCTGTGTAATCCGAAACTCGCGCTGCCTGCTGCATGTTGTGGGTGACAATGATTATTGTCATTGAATTCGAGAGCTGCGAGATCGTCTCTTCGATTCTCAGGGTTGACCCGGGGTCCAGCGCTGAGCAAGGTTCATCCATCAAAAGCACTTTTGGCTTCACTGCCAACGAACGTGCAATACAGAGTCGCTGCTGTTGACCTCCAGAAAGTGATCCTCCTTGTGCGTCGAGACGATCCTTTACTTCATTCCACAGACCAGCTCGTTCCAAACAATCCTGCATCAAATCTTGTTGTTCAGATTTTGAGACGTTGAGTTGGGCGAGTTTTATGCCGCTCAGGACGTTTTCCCCAATCGTCATAGAAGGAAAAGGGTTCGGTTTCTGGAAAACCATTCCAATTTGAAGTCGAATCTTCGTGACATCGATTCCAGTTCCATAAATATCTTGGTTATCAAGTAAAACTTCACCGGCAAAAGCTGCCGATGGAATGAACTCGTGCATACGATTTAAGGTGCGGATAAAAGTAGATTTACCGCAACCTGATGGTCCGATGAGAGCGGTAACTGTGCCGGAGGAGAAATCTAACGAAACATCTTTAACTGCTAGGTGATTGCCGAACCAGGCATGCACTCCACGGGCTTCGAGACCTGAACCTAAAGGCGATGTGCCAGGCTTCTTCGGTGCTCGGGCACTAGCCACGTTCGACAACGAATTGGGCGCCACCTTCTCTGATGTATTCATGTCTTCCTCTCTATCGGCAGTCATCTCAAATCTTCCCCTTCTTTGGTCCAAAAACTCGTGCAATGGTAAATAGTGTGAGGACAAGAATGAGCAGAACAAGTATCGCAGTCCATGCTCGCTGAACAGACTCAGGTAAACCAATGAGAAATCCCTTCCAGATATAAAGTGGAAGAGCAGAATTGAAATTATGGAACGGATTTAGATTCAAAGCATCAGTACCGCCAAGAACGAACAGTAGGGGCGCTGTTTCACCGGCAATTCGAGCAACTCCCAAGATCATGGCAGTCAGCAATCCGCTCTTGGCTGCCGGCACAACAACCAGTGCAACCGTTTTCCATTGCGTTGCCCCGAGTGCCAACCCGGCTTCTCTCAAATCATTCGGGATTAGCGCTAGCACTTCTTGGGAGGCTCGCGTCACGGTCGGGACCATAAGGATTGAAAGTGCAAATGATCCCAGTAACGAAGACGCTTCCAATGGTGTTGTAAGAATTACTGCTGAGAAGATGAAGAGTCCCGCGATTACCGAGGGCACACCACTCATCGCTTGAACTATAAACTGAATGAAACCAGACCCTGGACCTTTAATTTCCGTGAGGTAGAGGGCAGTCAACAAACCAAGCGGAACGCTAATGAAAATTGACAATAGAATTACGAATACTGTGCCAACAAGTGAGTGAAGCAATCCGCCTGTGCCAATCGGATCTGTATACGAAGTTGCGGCCATTGTCTGGGAGAAGATTTCAGGCTTCAATCCAGGCAAACCTTTTACTACGGTCGTGATGATGATGCTAAATGTTGGCAAGAATACGAAGAAAGCGGCAGTCCACATGAAAGAAGAAACTAAAACATCCTGAGCAATCTTTTTATTCGATCGGATTCGCGCCAAGAGAAACTGTAAAATTGTTATCAGCGGAACGAAAGTGATGAAATATCCAAGCTTACCCTTGAGAGGTGTCACTTCGACAATTACGTATGCGAGTGCAATTGCAATTATGGCAACAGTTATGCCTGGTATTCGCTGCTTCGTGGTTGGAACCCATGGCTTCGAAGGTGTCGGAGTTGAAATGGCAGTCGCACTCACTTTAACGACCCTTTCTAACTGTTCGTTTCACAACGCTATCTGCAATAAAATTGACGGCAAGTGTCAAAATAAAAAGCACGAAACCTGCAGCAAGTAATGCTTTCACTTCATACTCGCCCGCCTCTCCCCAACGAGTTACGATGTGCGATGCGACGTTTCCACCAGCTCCGAATAGCACTTGCCAATTCACTTTATAGACCAAGTTGAGAACCGTGTAAACGGCTACTGTTTCACCAAAAGCTCGACCAAGCCCCAACATCGCACCACCAACGACACCATTTGCGCCAAAGGGCAACACCACAGCTTTAATCATGGACCATTTGTTAGCACCAAGAGAATACGCAGCTTGAATGCGATCAAGCGGTGCCTGGCTGAAGACTTCACGTGACACCGAGGTGATAATTGGAATAATCATGATCGCCAGAACGAGACCCGCAATAAACGGTGATCGTGTAAAGAATGGTTGATCCACTTGAAATGGTGGGAACCAATCAAAGTAACGATTGAGCAACTTCGCCCAATACTCAGCGCTCGGCATCAGCACAAAGAATCCCCACAATCCGAAAAGAATTGAAGGGAAAGCCGCCATAAGGTCAATAATTGTGATGAAAAATGTTCGAATCCAAACGGGAGCATAAAAGTTCAGCATCAAGGCTGTCAGTACAGAAATTGGAAGTGCGACTACGAGTGCAATGAAAGCTGCAAGAAGTGTTCCCGAGAGCATCGCGCCGATTCCGATATTCCCACTCGTAACACCGGATTCCTCAGTTACTTCCCACTTTTGATCTGTGAGGAAACTAAAACCCTCAACTCTAAAAACTTGAAATCCTCTTACCAGCAAGAATGCTCCGATGAGGGTAAGAATTGCCAGATTAATGAAGCCGAATGAAGTGACAATGCCTCGGAATGCTACGTCCGAGGGGCGTGGTCGAGTGGTGATTTCTCTTTTTGTGGGGAGAGTAGCGTCGGACACGGCGTCATCATTGATGAAGGGGGCGGGGTCTTGGTGGCACCAAGATGAAGGAAGTATGAACATAGAGTGAACAGTTCATCGCACTAGGCTCTCCCATATGGCTAACGAGAATCCGCCGCTTATATGGATCGATTGCGAGATGACTGGGCTCTCGCTCG
>RFMK01000078.1 GCA_009927705.1 Actinomycetota bacterium
CAAACCTTGTGCACCTGTTGAACCGGTATCACCTTTCAAACCTTGTGCACCTGTTGCACCGGTATCACCTTTTAGTCCTTGAGCGCCAGTGTCGCCTTTTGCACCAACTGCTCCTGTCGCACCTGTTAAACCAGTGGCGCCAGTTAAACCTGTTGCTCCGGTGTCGCCTTTCGCGCCTTTCTCACCAGGATCTCCTTTATCCCCCTTCTCTCCTTTTTCTCCTTGCTCACCTTTTGCGCCGGTGAGTGCATTACCTCTTTCTCCTGTCTTGCCATCAGTTCCGGCGATACCTGCTGGTCCTCTGAGGCTTACGGGATTAGGCCAGCGATTGTTTGCTTTCGGTCCATAGATATTGAAAGTAAGTACATCAATATAGAAATCGCCATTGATGCCGAGTTTTGTTCCGGGTGCGCCCTTTCCATTAAGCACGGTGTTAGCAATAGTCTGATTTGTTCGACCAGCTGCGGTTGATGGACCTACCCCGAATGAAGTGAATAGAGATAGCGCAATGAAAGTGCGCAATAGTCGATGTGGCGTGCTCATGGGTACCCCTCCTCAAGGGGTAAGTACCCCCTGAATAGGGATGTGGAGTTGAATCGTGATTGAGCGGAAGATAAATACGTAGCCCTAATTCTCTATACCAATTCTCAGGTTGTGAGCGTATAAGTCTCCTCCTCGGGAAAAAACTCTGACGTGGCTCTCATGAAAAATCGCTAGTCATTTCAGCGAAGAGTAGTTTTATCCCGTTATCGAATACGAGGGTGTTCGAAGTAAGTACTCAATCGACAAGGAGTATGAATGAAGAAGAAGTTAATCGCAGCCTCTGTAGTTGCGGGACTTGCACTCACACTTGGCGGAGTCGCTGGAGCATCAGCGCACGACAGGGGAATGGGCGGCAAGGGCCAAGGACTCGCAACAATCTTGGACGGCTTGAAGACAAAGGGAACTTTGACTCAGGCACAAGTTGATGCAATCAACAAGGCACTCGCAGATGCACGAGCTACTGCAGATGCGAATCGCGAAGCGAAGCGTGCAGAACACATCAAGGTGATCACAGATGTGTTGGGTATTGATGCGGCGACTCTTAAGTCCCGTCTTGATGCTGGCGACTCACTCGCGAAGATTGCAGGAGCAAAGAAGGATGCTTTGATCGCTGCAATGGTCGCATTTGAAACAAAAGAGATTGATGCCGCAGTAACTGCTGGAAAACTCACAGCCGCTCAGGCAACAACCATGAAAGCAAATCTCAAGGATCGCGTCACAGCGCATGTAGAAGCGACTCCTGGACAGGGCAAAGGTCCACGAGATTTTGGCGGTCCAATGGGTTCTAAGGGTCCAAAGGACTTCATGGGCAAAGGTCGAGGCGGACACTAACCGCTAACGCTTTTCACTTTCATTTATCTCGTTCCTCCTAAGACAAGAACCGCTGGTAGAAATACCAGCGGTTCTCTTTTTTCTTTGAGAAGGTATATCCATGAAGATTCATATCGGAAGCGACCATGCGGGGTTGGAGTTCAAAGGAAAGATTGTTGAACATCTTCGCGCTCAAGGTCACACAGTTGAAGATCATGGACCTCATTTTTACGACGCTCTCGATGACTACCCCGTTTTCTGCATCCCTGCTGCGGAAGCAACCGCGAAAGAGCCAGGCTCATTTGGCATTGTTCTTGGTGGCTCTGGCAACGGTGAACAAATCGCCGCAAATAAAGTTGAAGGAATTCGCGCTGCTTTGGTCTGGAGTATTGAAACAGCAAAGCTTGCCCGTGAACATAACGATGCAAATGTGATTTCTCTCGGTGGACGTATGCATGACGAAGAGTTTTGCCTCAAGCTGGTCGATACTTTCTTGGCCACTCCCTTCACTGGGGATGAAAGACACGTGCGTCGAATTGGATTTATCACAAAATATGAAAAAACTGGAGATATTTAGCGCCTTTGAAATTCAAAATCTGTTACGACATGTTCCTTTGTAATTCCTTTACTCTCAAATTTCGTGAGCGGTCTCCAATCAGGACGAGGAATCACGCCACCAGTGAAATCTGGATTGCTGGCAAAGCTCTTCTCAATCTCTTGAGCATACGGATACCAATCCGTGGCGATATTAATTCGGCCCCCATGCTTTAACTTCGTAGCAAGTATCTCAATGAAATTCGGCTGCAATAGCCGACGCTTGTGTTGCTTACGTTTGGGCCACGGATCTGGAAAGAAGATGTGGAAAGCATCAATAGAGTGATCACTGAGGTGTTTTGTTAGAACTTCATATATGTCAGCATTGATGATCTTTAAATTTCTGACACCTAAATTCTCTGCCCGGATAATGAGTGCGCCTAGCCCGGGTTTGTGAACTTCCACCGCGACATATGCTGTTTCGGGATTGCTGGCGGCGATTTGAGAAGTCGCCTCACCCATTCCACTACCAATTTCGAAAACTACTTCTTTTGGATTCATGGATGGAAAGAGTTCTCTCGGTTTTAAGACACCTTGTAAGGGGACTTCAAAGCGATTCCAATGTTGCACCAATGCTTCGGATTGGGCCTTAGTCATGCGATCGCCCCGCAATCGAAAGCTACGGAGGCGGAACTCCGGACGCTGCACTTGCTCCATAGTGGCAAAGAGTGCCATCTCTGCTTGGATACGTGCATGCCAGGAAATAACATCTCGCGCGCGGAAGCCGCTGAACGTTCGTCACATCTCTCCGTCAAGCACTATGACATTCATCTCGATGTCACAACTGGTGAGGAAGCATTCCACTCCACATCAACTGTGTACTTTTCCTGCAACAAGCCGGGATATGACACCTTTATCGACGCCGTTGGAAAGCGCATTATTTCTGCAACTTTGAATGGCTCCCCTGTTGACACTAATAACTTTGATGGCGAGACCGTGTATTTGAAAAATCTTCAATCAGAGAATGTTCTGACGATTGAAATTGAAGCCGTCTATTCAAAAAGTGGTGAAGGATTACAGAGGTCAGTCGATCCCGTCGATAAAGAGGTATACCTCTACTCTCAAGGTGAAACTGCGTTCATTCGAAATATGTATCCATGTTTCGATCAACCAGACCTTAAAGCGACTTTCAATATTTCCGCTGTCGCACCCGCTCATTGGCAAGTTATCTCAAATAACCCAGTAAAGAGCACAACTAATATGGGTGACAAGAAGAAGTGGGAATTCACCACCACAAAGGTTATGCCAACTTACATCACAGCTTTGGTGGCGGGTCCTTACGCCTCTGTTTCAGATGAGTACAAAGGGAAGAAAGTAATCCCCATGAACATCTATTGCAGAAAATCACTTTTCCAGCACCTCGATCCGGAAGAAATCTTCTTGGTCACTAAGCAAGGCTTTGCTTACTTCGAAGAAGTTTTTGGTCTGGCGTATCCATTCGAAAAGTACGATCAGATCGCCGTCGTTGATTTCAATTGGGGTGCGATGGAGAACGCAGGTGCGGTTACTTTCCGCGAAGATTTACTCGTATTCCGCTCCAAGGTAACAGAGCGGATGTACAACGCGCGCGCGAATACGATTCTTCACGAAATGGCCCATATGTGGTTTGGCGATATGGTCACTATGAAGTGGTGGGATGACTTATGGCTAAACGAGTCATTTGCTGAATGGTCCTCGTATCTTGCCCTTGTAGAAGCAACACGTTTCAAGAATTCATGGGCTGGTTTCAACGCCGAGCGAAAGAACTGGGCTTATCGTCAAGATCAACTCTCTTCTACTCACCCCATCGCCTCAGACATGGTCGATATTGATACCGTTAAAGCGAACTTCGATGGAATCACGTACGCAAAGGGAGCTTCGGTACTCCACCAACTAGTTGCGCACGTTGGGCGAGAGAACTTCATTGCTGGCCTTCAAAAATACTTTGATAAGCATGCCTTTAAGAACACCACGCTCCAGGATCTTCTATCCGAGCTTGAAGCAACGAGCGGACGTGATCTTGCACCTTGGGTTTCGACTTGGATTCAAACTGCGGGAGTTAACACTCTGCGTCCGGTAATTGAGGTAGAGGGCAACACTTATAAGTCGATCGCAATCGCTCAAGAGCCACCACTAATCCCAAGTGGATCACAGGAACTCCGACCTCACCGAATGGCGATCGGTCTTTACGACCTTAATGGTGATGTTCTGTCGCGTCGAACTTCAGTTGAAATCGATGTGGCTGGAAAGCTCACCAGCGTTGATGCGCTTTCTGGAGCAAAGGTTGCCGATCTTCTTCTTATTAATGATCACGATTTGTCCTACGGGAAGATTCGATTCGATGAACGTTCTATCTCTACTCTGAAAGCTCATCTAGGAAAACTCAATGACAACCTCTCCCGTGCGTTGTGTTGGGGTGCTGCGTGGGACATGTTGCGCGATGCCGAAATTTCGGCCACTGATTACATTGATATCGCAATTGCAGGATTGCCCGGCGAAGACGACATCACAACCGTTACCGCACTGGGAAATCAGCTCATCTCTGCAGTTGAGATCTACGCTTCTGACAAGAATCGCGATGGTTTAAGAGACAAAGTTGCAACAACGCTTTCTCAACTTCTTGATAAGGCAGAACCTGCGAGCGGGCACCAACTTCAATTCGCAAAAACTTTTGCATCCCTGGCTCACACCCCAGCTCACACTGCACGCATTCGTGAACTTCTTGACGGAAAACTTTCCGGGCTCACCATTGATGCTGATCTTCGTTGGCATCTGATGCTCACCCTTGTTGAGCGAGGGGCGGCCACGAAGGAAGAAGTTGATGCAGAACTTCAGCGCGACAACACTCTCACCGGACAACTCGCGCACGAGCGTTGTATGGCAGCGTTCCCAAACATGGAGGCTAAAGAAGCCGCATTCAAGCGCGCCACCGAAGATGAAAGCATCACTAACTGGTCGCGACTATCGGCAATCCAAGGCTTTGCTCGACCATTGCACCGGTCAATGCATGAAGCATTTATTGATCGCTACTTCGCGCTAATTCTGGATACCTATAACACCAAGTCATACGAGGTATCTACAAGCATCATCGACCTCTTGTATCCGTCGTATGTAATCTCCCAATCCACGCTAGATAAGACCAACAATTGGCTGAAGGGCGTTGGTAAAGATGGCCATCCAACATTGAGGCGTCATGTCTTGGAAGCCAAAGATTCACTGGAGCGAGCACTCAAGGTGCGCACAAAGGACTCTTAAACAAGATCTCCCCGCAAAGAAAAAGCTGATGCAACCCTTTGAACGGCTAACACAAATGCAGCGGTGCGTAAGTCTACGTTGTGTTTTTGTGATTCTTTAAAAGTGTCCGCAAAAGCACGTGACATTCGCGCGTCGAGTTCCTTGCGGAATTTTTCAATCGGCCACGAATACTGTTGAATATTCTGCGTCCATTCGAAATATGAACCCATAACTCCACCAGAATTCGCAAGAATGTCAGGAACAACAGTGATACCTCTTGTTCTTAACTCGACATCAGCTTCCGTTGTAGTGGGCTGATTTGCGCCTTCAACAATATACTCGCAATTAATTTTCTCCACATTGTCAGAGGTAATCACACCACCTAGCGCTGCAGGTATCAGAACTTCGCATCGTTGTTCAAGAACTTCATGTAAAGGAATATTCTCGTATAATGGGATCTCGGAAACGTTTCGGTAGTTGATGATTTCGTCAATATCAATACCTTTGCGATCAACAATCGCACCTGTTATGTCCGAAATTGCGACCACTTTAAAACCTAATTGATGACAGACAAGTGCGGCAAAACGCCCAACGTTGCCAAATCCTTGAATCGCTACCCGTGCTCCTTTGACTTTTTCATTTCTCTTTTCCAGCGTAGCGGCGGCAATCATGGCTACTCCACGACCGGTCGATTCTTCTCTACCTGGAGCACCGAAAAGTTCTATTGGTTTTCCAGTCACACACGCTGGTTGAAAACCCTCAAGACGATGAAATTCGTCCATAAGCCATGCCATCGTTCGTGAATCTGTTCCCATATCAGGCGCCGGAATGTCACGTTGATGACCGAGGACATGGTGAATTGAACGTGTCCAACGACGTATGATTTCCTCACGTTCAATGTCAGAAATTGACTTCGCATCAACGGCTACTCCACCTTTTGCGCCGCCAAATGGGACATCAATCAATGCGGTCTTCCACGTCATCAGGCTTGCTAAGGCGCGAACTTCGTCAAGATTCACTTCATGGTGGAACCGGATTCCGCCTTTACGCGGTCCGCGGGCACTGGAATGCTGGACTCGATACCCTGTGAGAACTTCTAAGCCTGTTTGCCGACGTAGAGGAATCGAAACTACAACTTCTCTCTCGCACTGCTGTAACGCCTGAACCAGGCCTGGCTTTAAACCAAGAATCTCTGAAGCTTGGCGTACCTTTTCATTGACTTCTGCGAACGCTGATCTCTCTTTTGTCATAGGGTAATCGAATTATTCCAATACGAATTCGAAAGCCTCGGGCGCCGTCGGGAAAGTTAATCGTAGGTGAATTTTTCGCCATTAAGGCTCAGCAAGCCAAAGTAGCGTAGATACTTTGCATGTGATTGTTGATGCTGCTGTGTATAGAAGTGGTAGGCGACTTTCTGACATCGAGACTATCGATCAGGTAAGCCATGCCGCCGATGGTCTGGATTCGTTCGCTTGGTTAGGTCTAGCCCAACCGACCCAAGAAGAACTACTCAGAGTTCTCGGAACTTTTTCTTTGCACGAGACTGCTATTGAGGACGCTGTGAATGCCCAGCAACGCGCCAAGTTAGAAGAGAATGGTGAGGTAATAACGCTCGTCATTCGAACAATCTTTTACGATGACTCAAAAAGCGCAATCTCAACCGGAGAGATTATTTGTTTCCTGCATAAGAGTTTTGTCATAATTGTTCGTCATGGTGATGGCGCTCCGCTAGTTTCTGTAAGAAATGATTTAGAGAGTCGTGCTGACTTTCTTGCGCTTGGACCATTTGCAGTGGTCCATGCCGTACTCGAGAAGATTATTGATGAATACTCAAAAATCGCTTCTGAGTTGGAAAAGGACGTTATTCAAATTGAAAACGAAGTTTTTTCTGAATCTAGAAATTCGGTTTCCAAGAAGATTTACTCACTTAAAAGGGAAGTTATCGAATATCGGCACGCTATCGAACCTCTCATAATGCCTTTGCAGCGTCTGATGTCAGAGGGTCGCCACAACTTTCCCGCAACGCTTCGACCATTTTTCAGGGATGTCAGTGATCAGCTCAGCAGAGCATGCGAACATGCGTCTGCCATGGATTCTCTGCTGACAGCAGCACTGCAGGCAGATCTTGCACAAGTACAAGTTCGGCAAAACAACGATGTCCGACGTATATCCGCTTGGGTCGCGCTCGCTGCTTTCCCAACCATGGTCGCTGGAATATACGGAATGAATTTCAGTGAGATGCCAGAACTTCGGTGGAGTTTCGGTTATCCCCTGGTAATGGGGTCCACATTCTCTGCCTGTGGACTACTTTTCTATCTCTTCAAGAAATCTAAGTGGCTCTAATTACTCGTTTATTCGAGTAATCAAGTCTTGC
>RFMK01000031.1 GCA_009927705.1 Actinomycetota bacterium
TTCCCCGTGATAAGCCCCGTAGTGTCGCGTGAATTAACTATCAACTCTCAGAAAGTTCCCAATGAACGCAAGTACCCTGAGGCGGTGAGCCAGAGTTTCGAGTATCGCAATATCGAAATCTGGGGAACGGTCATTTCAATTCAAACCAGCGACTCAGATAAAGCAGCATTTACTCAAGCCTGCGAAGAAGCACGCCGGTATTACACAGTAATTGATGAGAAGTTTTCGACATTCAAGCCAGAATCAGAAGTCAGTCAAATTCGACGCGGTGAATTAAGAATTGATGATGCTTCACCAGAGGTGAAAATGGTTTGGAACAAGTGCCTCGAACTTCGCGAGCTCACACAACGCGCATTCGATCCTTGGGCAGTTGTCGGTGGTTTTGATCCATCCGGCTTTGTTAAAGGATGGGCTGCCCAAGAATCCTTACGTTTCTTCGCAGAAAACAGCATCAATCACTTACAAATCAATGCGGGTGGCGATGTTGTGGTTCGTGGTGGAATCGATGAAGAGACACCTTGGACAATCGGAATTCGTCACCCTGATTTCGCGCATGAAATCGCAAAGAGCTATGAAGTTTTCGATGGCGCAATCGCCTCGAGCGGTACATATGAACGCGGCGCGCACATCATTGATCCACGTGTTGGGATTCCTGCTGTGGGTTCACGTGCCGCTACTGTCGTTGGCCCAGATGCTGGAATCGCAGATGCGCTAGCAACGGCGCTCGTAGTTGATGGACGTGATGCGGTGAATTGGATGGGTAATGAAGAATTCAAAAATTACAGTTTCTGGGCGGTCGATAAGAGCGGAGATCGCGCATGGTCGTACGCACGCTCATAATCAGAGTCCCCACCCAGTTGGCTCTCAGGAAACACCCATATTGATATGTGAGGGTCCTCAAGTGAAAGCAGTTCGCAAGAGATTAATCGGTGATCAAGCGTTTCTCCTCACCGGACTTGGACTTGGTTTTACTCTCACCGTTCAAATCACAACGCTCACCGCTGGAGACTTTGCTGATCTCTACGCGATCATCACAACGATTTCCCGATTCTTCGCTCTGACTGGTTCGTATTTATCCATCATTGGGCTTTTATTAATCGCACGCATTCCGTGGGTCGAAAACGCGCTTGGCCATGATCGACTCGTGGTCTGGCATCGCAAAGCAATGCCATATGCGCTCTACATGATCACGCTCCACGTATTACTTGTTGCCCTTGGTTACGCAGGATCCGAAGGAAAAGTTATTGGACGCGAACTATGGATCATGGTCACTACATATCCATGGATGTTGCCGGCGCTCGCTGGTTTTGTCTTGCTCATTATGGCTGGTGTGACTTCATACAAATCAGTCCGTAATCAGATTAAGTATGAAACGTGGTGGGTGATTCACCTCTATACCTATCTTGGTGTTGCACTTTCTTTCATGCACCAGATTCTTACCGGTGGAATGTTTATTGGACATCCACTTAATCGCGCGTATTGGATTGGTTTGTATGTTGCTGTGGTGGTCGCAATCGTTACATGGCGTATTGCAATCCCCGCCATCCGTTCATTCCGACACAAGCTTCGCCTAGCGAAAGTTGAGATTGAAGGACCCGGCGTTGTTTCGATGTATATCTCTGGAAAAAATATCTCGAAACTCGGAGCTCAAGGTGGCCAGTTCTTTAATTGGCGATTCCTCACCAAAGATCGTTGGCATGAGTCACACCCATTCTCATTAAGTGCGGCGCCAACCGATACTGAACTTCGTTTCACCGTTAAAGCGCTCGGTGATTCGACCGCTGATTTTGCGAAAATGCCCATCGGTTCTCGCGTAATCATCGAAGGCCCATATGGAATCTTTACTCGAGATATGGCGCGCCAGTTCAAACACGTTACTTTGATTGGTGGTGGAGTTGGAATTACTCCACTTCGAGCAATCATCGATGAAATTCCAGATTCCACCTCAATTGATGTTCTCTACCGCGCGCGAAATGAAGAAGATTTAGTCTTGAAAGCTGAGCTCGATCAACTCGCTGTTGAACGCGCCATCAAAGTCCATTACTTGGTGGGGTCTCGCGCTGATTACCCCATCAATGAATTCACCATCAAGAAATATGCCCCACGGTTCGCAGACTCCGATGTCTACGTGTGTGGTCCAGAAAGTCTCATTGAGAATGTCATTGAGGCCTGTAAATCAGCAGGGATACCGAAAGACCGTGTACATCACGAAGCTTTCGTGTATCACGCACAGTAAGGAGATAGCGTGATTCGAAAGACCGCATTACTCGTGACCGGCACGATTGCTGGAGTCGTCGGTGTTCTGAGCTACAACCCACCCCAACTCAATGCTTCGATTGCCCCTACTGGAAACGCAACACAACCGCAAAACTCCCCTAGCGCCGATGTTGGAACACAGGCTTCAAAATCGCCGGCACAACCTGCTCCTACTACAAGCACTCCAAAGAAATCTTCGACAAACACAACTTCTGCGAATGCTCAAACTACAAATGCGAGTGCGAGTGCTTCACCAACGCCAACTGCGACTCCCACAAAGGTTGCAGGAGTATCCGGAACATTCAAAGGAGATACGTCGCAAACTCGTTGGGGACCAGTACAAGTAGAGATTGTTGTTACGAATGGCAAGATTACTGACGTTAAAACTTTGCAATATCCAAATGGTGACCGCAGATCTCAGAACATCTCAAGTCAAGTAATTCCGTGGCTACAAGAAGAGACGCTTCAAGTTCAATCAGCCAACATCTCTGGAATCAGCGGTGCTACATACACTTCCGGTGGCTTCCAAGCATCGCTAGCATCAGCATTACAGAAAGCAGGTCTGTAATATGAAACGAAAACTCATTTTCTTGATTCCTGTTGCACTTCTCCTTGGATTTCTGGCCTTAAAACCACCTGCGATTGGTTCGGAAAAGGGCGAGGTAATTGTTACTCCTGAAGCGACTGTTACACCTTCTGTGAAACCACAATTGCGAGATTTTGACGACGATGGTGTTGGACCTGAACA
>RFMK01000124.1 GCA_009927705.1 Actinomycetota bacterium
TTTCGAAGATCACCGCAAGCATAAAGAGGGCGAAAACAGAAAATCTCATCTTGATGACGATGAAGATGGTGAAGGCGACCACCACCGTTAATTAGAGGAAGACTCCCACGACAAGGACGATTGAATACACGCTTAAATAGCTGATGGAGCCATGAAAAATTGAATTCGCATTCTTTTCAGGATCTCTCAATTGATAGGCAAAGACGAATCCGAGCATTCCGGTGACGATATAGGCCCACGGAGCAAAACCCGCACTGACTAATGTGAGAAACGATGTCACAATCATCGCCATAGTGTGAAACCACATTTGCTGGGCGACTTTTCCGATTGGTGCGACAACAGGCAACATCGGAATACCAGCAGCGGCGTAATCGTCTTTGTATTTAATGGCTAAGGCCCAGAAGTGCGGTGGAGTCCAGAAGAAAATCACCATAAAGAACCAGAATGCCGTCCATGAAAGAGTGTTGGTAATTGCCGCCCAGCCAATGAGCACAGGTAAGCAACCTGCGATTCCGCCCCAGACAATATTCTGAGATGTACGACGTTTTAGACCGACGGTGTACCCAAATACGTAAAATGCAATCGCACTAACGGTTAGTGCTGTTGCTAGAGGATTTGTGAAGAACCAGAAGATTGCCAAGGAAAGAACCGTGATGATTGTTGCAAATCCAAGAGCTTGATTCTCAGTTACTTGATTGCTAACGATGGGTCGCTTTGATGTTCGATTCATTAGTTGATCGATATCGCTTTCAATCACCATATTGAAAGCATTCGCCGCTCCGGCAGCAAGAGTTCCGCCGATCAGAGTTGCAATTGTGATGTCAAATGGCGGGATTCCGTCAGCGGCCAAAAAAAGAGCTGGCAAAGTGGTGACGAGAAGTAATTCCACCACTCGCAATTTCATCAGCGCGATGTATGGTGAGAACACGTCGCGAGATTACCCTGTAGATTGCTGGCATGCGCATTTCGGTGAGGTGGACCATAGTTTTTGCGCTGCTCACCCAATTCATCGCACCGTCACATGCAAACGTTCTCTCTGACAGCACAGAGTTAAAACTTGAAAAGACGATTACCGGAGATATCTCACCAAAATCTGTGCGTGCTTCCAAAACTGGTTATGTTTCCGCACACAACATGATGTATCGCCATTCTGTGACTATTTATGATGCGAATTCACTTGATTTGATCAAGACGATCCCCGATCAAGTTCGGCTTTCGGACTTTGGAATTACTGGATATTCAGGGCTTCATCGTGGTGCCCCGGTAGAGGGCGCATATTCACCGGACGGCAAGTATCTATATGTAACTAACTACGCGATGTATGGGAAAGGCTTTAATCGCGAAGGAACCGATACGTGTAGCCCAGCGGATAAATATGATCGCTCGTTCTTGTACCGAATCGATACTGCTAATTGGAAAATTGATGCCTTGTATCGAGTTGGAGTAGTTCCAAAGGTCGTCGATGTATCACCAGACAATAAATATGTCTTGGTTACTAATTGGTGTTCGTACGATCTCTCGATTCTCTCAACAGAATCCCAGAAGGTAATCAAGACCATCAAGATTGGTGCGTACCCGCGCGGAATTACCGTTTCGCAAGATTCGAAGTTTGCATATGTGGCCCAGATGGGCGGGTCGGTCATTCACCAGATTAACCTTGAGACTTTCGAAAGGTCATTACTTTCAATCGGCTCAAATCCTCGGGCAATTGTGCTTTCTCCCGACAATGCCACGCTCTATGCAACTCTCAATAGTTCAGGCCGCGTCGTTGCCTTTGATTTAGCTACGAAGAAAGTTGTGAGAAGCGTGAAAACTGGTTCCGCATCCCGAAGCCTTGATATTTCAAGCGATGGAAGCGCTCTTTATGTCGTCAATTACACAAGCGATACTGTCTCAAAAGTCCGTACAAGTGATTTCAAAGTTTTGCAGAAAATCAAAGTCTGTAACGAGCCAATAGGAATTACTTACGAACCTCTTCATAAACGGGTCTGGGTTGCTTGTTACGGCGGAGCGCTAAAAGTCTTTAGTGATTCCCTCGTACGATAACGCCCAATAATCGATCCATCGCCACCCGCGCATCTTTCCTTGATTTCCAGGTTGGCTTGATGCCATCAGCCAAGATTGCGAATGCATATTCATTTTCACCATCATCAACGTAGCCAGCCATCGTCACGCTTCGATCGACCCAACCAGTCTTGGCATGAACATGGCCTATAGCATTTGGTGCAGTTTCCACAAATCGCTTCTGTAATGTTCCCGTCAATCCGCCCACCGGCATTCCTTCATAGATTGATTCATATTGTGGGTTGTTTCGGATCTTGATTAATAGCTCAACAAATGTTTTTGCTGAGACTCGATTAGATTTAGAAAGCCCGCTGCCATCAAAGACTTTCATTCCCTTGGTCTCAACGCCCATCTCAGACATGGCTTGTTCAAAGGTTTTTTGTAATCCATCGCTATCAGTCGGATGGCCTAATTTCCTAGCCGCAGCTTTTCCGAGGCGATCAGCAAGGGTGTTATCACTCCACATGATTGCAAACTTCACCATCTCGGTTATTGGTAAAGATGTGAGTGACGCTTTCTCTTCAACAGCAAGAGATTGTGCTTTCTCGGAATCTACTTTCTTAAACGTTCCAGTAATTCTTTTGCTCTTGAGATAAACCTTGAGATTAGTGATGTCTTTCTCGTACAAACCCGAGTAATAGACGGTGACCTTCTTCTTGTTCTCAGTATTTGCTTTTGTGATCAGAGTCGGCAGATATTTCTGGCCATTCTTCTTTGCCAACGTAGAGTTGCTTGTGAGCCAAGGATCGAGACCGCCCTTGATGACAAACGATGAGGATTTATCGGTGGAGTAAATCGCGGTGGTGAATGTTTTATCTGAGCCAAGAAAATGAAGCGCTGCACTAGTTGAAATCAACTTCAAAACTGAAGCTGGGATTCTAAGCGAATTTGAGGCGTTATCAGCAATCACTTTTCCATCTGCAGGGTTGATGACCAACAGACCTGGTGAAGCAAGAGACTTTGCATTGATGTACTTATCTAGTGAATGCAGCGAATGAGCTGGGATGCTCGAAATAACTAATGTGAGCGCCGCAATGATTGCAATGAGGCTCTTACGCACGTCGGAAGAGTAATAGTCAATTCTGAGAGTTGCGCTTAGGCTTCGCTCCATGCGCACCGGGTATGTCTATCACGAGATTTTTGGCTGGCACGATACTGGGACATTTGTTGGCGATATGCCGTCCGATCCCGGCGCTGGACTTCAGCCGTATATGAATTACGAGCATCCTGAATCAAAGAAAAGAATTCACGAACTCATTGTTGTGTCTGGCCTTATTGATCACCTTGTGCGCGTACCTGCACGAAAAGCTAGTGAGACAGAATTAGAAACTGTTCATACAAAAGAACATATTGACCGTATAAAGAAAGAATCGGCCACTCGTTTGGGTGGTGATGGTGGTGATCTAACAACACCTTTCGCACGCGGTGGTTATGAGATTGCTGCCATGGCCGCAGGAGGAGCAATCGAGTTATTCGAATCAGTATTGAGTGGTGAAGTGAATAATGGCTACGCCCTTATTCGCCCACCAGGACATCATGCGATTCGTGAACGCGGAATGGGTTATTGCATTTTCTCAAATATGGCCGTTGCAATCGGGGTTGCAAAGAAGACTCATGGTGAAAATTTGCGCGTGGTTGTGGTCGATTGGGATGTGCATCATGGCAACGGCACCGAATCAATTTTCTTAAACGACCCGAATATCCTCACTATTTCTCTACATCAGAACCGTTTGTATCCGCATGACACCGGTGATGTTGATGTGGTTGGCGTTGGAACAAATATCAATATTCCACTTCCTCCTGGGACAGGACATGGCGGTTATTACTACGCATTTGATGAAGTGGTAATTCCGGCAATTCGAAAATTCAAACCAGACATTATCTGTGTTGCATCAGGATTTGATTCCTCCGTTTACGACCCACTAGGTCGGATGCTTGTGACGGCTGAGGGCTATCGCGTTATGACGCGGAAGTTAATGGATGTTGCAAATGAAGTTTGTGGTGGCAAGTTGATGATGACGCATGAGGGTGGATACAACGCAACCTATGCACCATTCTGTGGTCTCTTTGTTTTGCAAGAACTCTCGGGTGTAACCAAACTTCCTGATCCCTTTGCACATGGAAATGATTACCCCGGCCACGAACTCAAATCTCATGAAGCCTCGAGCGTTGATGAAGCAAAGAAATTGGTTGCGAAGTTATGAGTATTCCGCCAGCCGAGATTGGTCCTGGTGAGTTCTACCCCGTCGTTGGAGTAGGACCTCATCCAAAACCTTGGCCCACGGGCGATCAATACGATCCCGAGCTTTTAGAAAATGGCGATCGGAGAAATGTTCTTGATAAGTATCGCTATTGGAGCGTCGCAGCAATCGTCGCTGATCTCAATACGAAGCGCCATCCGCTCCGGGTAGCGATTGAGAATTGGCAACACGATCTCAATATTGGATCCATCGTGCGCACTGCGAATGCATTTAACGTGTCCAGCGTTCATATCGTCGGAAAACGCGACTGGAACCGCCGCGGCGCGATGGTGACCGATAAATATCTGACTGTCATTCATCATCCGACAGTCTCAGATTTCAAAGCCTGGTGCGATGAACACAAGATCGCGATTATCGGCATCGACAATGTCGATGTGTCCACGCCCATTGAAAGCGCTGACTTTCCGCGCGAATGTGTGCTCTTTCTCGGCCAAGAAGGCGCTGGCATGTCTGAGGAAGCGGTGGCTGTGTGTGAACAAGTACTTGCAATCTCGCAATATGGTTCAACACGTTCGATGAATGCATCAGCTGCTGGCGCAATCGCCATGTATGCATGGGCGATGCAGCACTTACCTAAGTAATTGTTGAATTAACCCGTCCGTAGCTTTTTCTACCATTACTAAAACATTTTCAAATGCTTCATCCGGAAGTGAATAAGGATCCGGGACTTCAAGGGATTCTGGGCCCGTTGGATCAAATTGCCGTAAGTAAAAAATCTTCTGCTCTTCTTCATCACTGGTAACGTATTTTGAGACTTCTTGATGATTATGGTCATCCATTACAAGCACCAAATCTGCGGCAACGAGCCGGGAGTAATTAAATTGCGAAGCAACATGGCTAAAGGAATATCCCGCTTTTTCCCAGGTGCGTTTTGATGGTGGATTAGGTCCTTGTCCAACATGCCAATTCGATGTACCCGCAGAATCCACGACGATCTTGGGATTTTCGATGGAAGCAACTTTGTTGTGAAGAACTGCGGCAGCCATGGGTGATCGACAGATATTTCCGTAACACACCATCGTGATGATGAGGGTGTCGCGATTCTTTAGGTGCGACAGATCGGGAAGTGCCACTAATTAATCTTCGAGAATTTCAGATATTGATGCGATGCGTCGTTCGATTTCAATCGCTTCCTCCGAACGACCTTGAGTATGAAGAATTTCAGCGATGCGACGTTCAATAGCGATAATGAAGGGAAAATCCTTCGATTCAGCATCGGCTGCGATATCCAGCACTCGCTCGAGGGTATTGAGTCCTTCATCGACATCGCCGGAGAGAACTTGGGCTTTGCCGAGTTCAAATGATGCATAGGTAAGCCGGCGGTGATCATGGGCCGTGGTGAAGACATCGACCGCTTTCTGGGCTGCAGCAAGGGCAGATTCAGCATCACCAAGTTCGGTGTAGCAATGAGCGATCTTCTGATCGCAGCGAGCAACATGGATTACTTCGCGTGCGGTTTTGAAATACTTACGCGCTTCGTAGAAAGCCTCGAGCGCTTCTTCGTACTTCTTTAATTCGCGATATGCGCAACCGATGAGATGGAAATCGGTCGCAGCGCCCAATTCATTTCCATCAATAAGGTGTTCGCGCGCGCATTCCTCCATGCAATCAATCGTGTTTTGGTATTCCTTTGAGCTAAACCACCACTCGCCTAAAGTGCAGGCAAGTTCTAGCGCCATTGGTGATTTATTTTCGCGAAGTAACTCGACTGCTTTACTCATTGCAGATGCTGCTTCGCTCATGCGCTTGAGTTGATTTAAGTTGTAGCCGATGGCTGAATATGCCTGGGCTAAGCCTTCGGTCGGGGCTGCTGCTCCTAATTCAGAGTAGATATCTCGCGCTGTTTCAGCGAGCGCTAGCGCTTCGTCGTATTGTCCGCGCGCATAGATTCGCGCACTTAATTCGTAGTACGTGCTTGCTCGATCGACACCTTGGGTTTCAGGAATTCGCTCCCACAACATCTCTTCCGTAATGATCTCGTCATTTACATCATCATCGTTGTGTTCATCGGCCAACGCAGTACTCCTTTCACGAAACTGCGGCGCTGCAGTGAGCCCTAACTTAGCAGGTAGGGCTCACACGCAAGGCTGAATAATCGCGACTTTACTGCGAGTCAGCTTTACCTAAGGTCACAGTGAATGTCCGCAAGCCGCTGCCGGGCATATCTACCGTGATCTTGATGGTGTCTCCTGGTGCATATGACCGGATACGAACGATTGCTGTAATCAGGTCGTTTGTTTTCTTGCCATCAATTTCGCGCACGACTGCGCCGGCAGGAATACCGGCCTTTGCTGCAGCTTCGCCATCAACAACGCGCAAGATTCGTGCGCCAGTTCCAGTAAATGCAGTATCGAAGTTAACGCCGAGGAATGGCCGCGATGATTTTCCAGTCGCGATGATTTCATCAACTACGCGTTTTGCTTGGTTGATTGGAATGGAGAAGCCAAGTCCGATTGAACCGCTTGCGCCTGAACTTAGCGTTGCAATCGCTGAGTTGATACCAACAAGTGCGCCAGTTCCATCAACAAGTGGTCCGCCTGAGTTACCTGGATTAATTGCTGCATCGGTTTGAATTGCATCGATAAATGATTCAACTCCAGTGCTTCCTGCGGTGACGGGACGATTAAGCGCCGAAACGATTCCGCTTGTAACTGTGCCTGATAATCCAAGCGGTGAACCAAATGCGATTACTGGTTCGCCGATGATTAACGTGTTGGAATTTCCGACCGTAATAGCTTTGAGATTTCCGCGGTTGATTCGCAAGACAGCAAGATCGTAAGTGGTATCGCGTCCGACAATCGAAGCGTTTTCGAAATCACCGTTGTTGAGTTCAACTCGAATAGTTCCGCCTTGAACAGCGCTAGCGATTACGTGGTTATTGGTGATGATGAATGAAGCGCCACCGCTGGAACGATAAATAACGCCAGATCCGGTTCCACTGCCTTGAACAGACGAAACCGCGATAGAAACAACAGAGGGCGAAACGGCAGATGCGATGGTCTCGACATCGGCCCCTTTTCCTGCAATTTCCATCAAGGTACGAGTCTTTGCACAACTTCCATCAGTAGATGCGAAGAGCGCCTTCGTGCGGTTATCGACGCACACCTTTGTCGGCGGAGTGTTAGGTGATACCGCGACTGCAACGCCTCCAGCGACGACAGCGCCCATTAAGAAACCAATCATTACTTTGCTAAAAGTGGAAACTGTTTTCATGCTCGTTACCTAATCACTATTTTCTGAAAAAAACCTTAAAGGAAATTGAACTCACACTGGGTAGACTTCGCAACTTATGGATCTCGCCCTTCGCCGCGCACGACTTGCGGTCACCATCACATTTATCATCAATGGCTTCGCGGTTGGAACATTCGTGGCCCGTATTCCTGACTTCAAAAGAATTCTAGAAGTCTCCAATGGAACTCTTGGAACCTCACTTCTTTTTGTCTCGATTGGTGTGTTTCTCGCCCTGAAACCAGCTGGAAAAAATTCCGCAAAGTTTGGAAGCCAACCGGTTATCTTCTATGCAACTTTATTTTTGTCACTTGCTTGCGTACTCGTTGGATTACTTCTTTCCCTGCAATGGTTGTGGTTCTCACTTTTCATCTTTGGTTTTGTGCTTGCTACGCAAGATGTTTCTATGAACGCACATGCGGTAGTTGTCGAACAACAATCTGGTCGTCGCCTCATGAGCGTCTTCCATGGCATGTTCTCCGTTGGAACTCTTATTGGCGGAATTCTTGGCGGATTACTTTCACAATGGGAGGTGACTCCCATCCAACAAGGAATCGCTCTCTCAATTCTCTTTCTCGTCCTTGCTTTTGCTGTCCGGCCACTCTTCTTGCCCGCAACAATCGATCAACACGATTTCTCTAGCGGGCCACGCGCCAAGCATCCATTCATCTTCTGGGTTCTAGGGCTCTTCGGATTATTTGCCGCTATTAGCGAAGGTGCGGCTGGCGATTGGGGCGGAGTTCTAGCGCGTGATGCATTTGGAGCAACACCTTTTGTATCCACACTTCCATACATTGTTTTCTGTAGCGCCATGATTATCGGTCGTTTCTCTGGTGACTTCCTCGCACATCGTTTTGGCGCATCAGTGGTGATTGCTGCTGGTGGAATAGTGGCCGGCACTGGACTCACTACTGGATTATTTGTGGGCGGTATTCCCGCAATTATGATCTCGTGGTTCTTGCTCGGCCTTGGTTTATCGGTCGTGATTCCTTTGATGTTTAGCGCAGCTGGAACTCTAGCTTCTACGAAATATGCTGGAATCATCGCGCCCTCAGAAGCGGTCGCAAAAGTATCTGGCGTCTCTTACTTTGGTTTTGTTGTTGGTCCGCCACTAATCGGCTTTATCGCTGACCAAATCGAACTTCGTTGGACACTTTTGTTGATTGCAGCACTTGCTTACTTACTTGTTTTCGCATCGCGTTACGCGAAAGAGGCTTAAGTTTTACTTACCCCACGAAGTATGTAGCGGACGCCCTTCGGCATAACCGGCAGCAGATTGGATTCCAACTACTGCTTTTTCCGCGAATTCATCAAGGCTTTTAGCGCCAGCATATGTACATGATGAACGAACTCCCGCAATGATGTCATCAATCAAATCTTCGACGCCAGGATGCGCTGGATCGAGATACATCCGCGAAGTCGAAATGCCTTCTTCATAGATGGCTTTTCGTGCTCTGTCGAAAGCATCATCGTTTGATGTGCGAGCTGCAACCGCGCGAGCAGAAGCCATTCCAAAAGATTCCTTATAGAGCTTGCCCGAAGAATCAACTCTTAAATCACTCGGAGATTCATAGGTTCCCGCAAACCATGAGCCAATCATTACTGATGATGCTCCGGCAGCAAGTGCGAGAGCGACATCGCGCGGGTGACGAACTCCGCCATCAGCCCAGATATGTTTTCCTAGCTTCTTTGCTTCTGCAGCGCATTCCATGACAGCCGAGAATTGGGGTCGGCCAACTCCCGTTTGCATGCGCGTTGTGCACATCGCGCCCGGACCAACACCAACTTTGATGATGTCCGCACCGGCAGCAACAAGATCACGAACACCTTCTGCAGTAACAACATTTCCAGCAACGATGGGAATCTTTGGGTCAAGAGCGCGAATAAGCTTAAGCGCTTCGATCATCTTCTCTTGATGTCCATGAGCAGTATCAACAACAAGAACATCAACTCCAGCATTGATCAATCCTTCAGCTTTTGCCTTTACATCGCCATTGACACCAACAGCCGCTGCGATACGTAGGCGATTATTTGCATCAAGTGCAGGTTGATAAAGCGTGGCACGTAGCGCACCAGTTTTAGTGATGATTCCAACCAGATCTCCAGCCGCGTTGACAACGGGCGCGAGTCGACGATTCTTCTCCTGCAAGAGATCGAAAGCTTGGCGGGCATCAACTGAATTCGGAATAACCATCAAATCTTTCGACATAATCGTGTGAACTTGAGTAAAACGATCTACGCCTTCCCAATCCTCTTCCATCACGATTCCGACTGGTTTGTTCTTCTCCACCACAACAATCGCGCCATGAGCGCGTTTATGAATAAGTGATGCTGCATCAGCGACAGTCTCATGTCCTTCTAAAGTAATTGGTGTATCAAAGAGAATATGGCGTGATTTCATCCAAGAAATAACTTCGGAAACAACAGGAAGCGGAATATCTTGAGGAATTACAGTGAGCCCACCACGGCGCGCAACTGTTTCTGCCATTCGTCTTCCGGATATCGCAGTCATATTCGCTACGACTAATGGGATTGTTGCGCCGGTCTTATCTGAGGTGCGTAAATCGACATCCATCCGGCTCGTTACATTCGAGCGCGACGGAATCATAAAAACATCGTCGTATGTGAGATCGTGATTTGGTTCGTGTAGTAACCGCACGTGATCAAACTATAGACCCCTGTGAGCCGATAGGATAAATCAATGCCTGAATCGCTCATCATCGCGCGTGGATTGACCAAGAAGTTCGGAGATTTCACCGCAGTCGATGCCATTGATTTCGACGTTGCCAAGGGTGAATCCTTTGGACTCCTCGGCCCTAACGGCGCTGGTAAATCGACGACGATGCGGATCATTGCCGCAACTTCCCAACGAACATCCGGAACTATCACTGTCTTGGATCGCGATCCGGAAGAGCATGGCCCACAAATCCGCGCCCACCTTGGAGTTGTCCCCCAACAAGATAATTTAGATGGTGAATTAACAGTCACCGAGAACCTTTTTATTTATGGACGTTATTTTGGTTTGAGTAAGAAGTTCATCCGCGCAAAGGTTGAAGAGTTATTGGAGTTTGCCCAACTTGAAGAGAAGCGTGATGCAAAAGTCGATGCGTTAAGCGGTGGAATGAAGCGCCGTCTAACAATTGCGCGTGCACTTATTAGCGAACCAGATATTTTGATGCTCGATGAGCCCACCACCGGGCTTGATCCCCAAGCGCGACATATCTTGTGGGATCGCTTATTCCGCTTGAAAGAAGTAGGTGTGACGCTGGTACTAACCACTCACTTTATGGATGAAGCTGAACAGCTCTGCGATCGATTAGTAGTGATGGATAAGGGAAAGATTATGGCTGAAGGCGCCCCTTCAGAATTGATCAAGACTTACTCCACGAAAGAAGTCTTGGAAGTTCGTTTTGGTTCTGAGCGCAATAAAGAAGTCGCTCCAACGCTACGTGAAATGTGCCCGCGAATTGAAGAGCTTCCTGATCGCATCTTGATGTATGTCGACGATGGCGAGGCTCTCTTAGAAGAGATTGTGGCAAAGAAACTTCATCCCACAACTTCGCTGGTGCGACGCTCTTCGCTTGAAGATGTCTTCTTACGCCTCACTGGTCGCTCGCTGATCGAGTAAATCTCATGAACTCTGGAATAAACGTCGCGCGAATTCGCAGCATCGGTGCCGCGTACATCGCCGAAGCTCGCATTAATCAGATGAGTAAGTGGAAAGGCATTATCGCTATCGTGGCGATAGGTAATCCGCTCTTCTATCTCATTGCAATTGGAATCGGAGTCGGTGTCCTCGTTAATCAAAACTCGGGCACTGCGGGCACCGGAGGCGTCGAATACATAACTTTTATCGCTCCCGCTCTGCTTGCAAGTGCAGCACTTACGGGCGCGATGGACGAAACCATGTTTCCTGTTATGGAAGGTTTCAAATGGCGCAAACTCTTCTTCGCCATGAATGCCACACCCATTACTGGCGGACAGATCGCGATCGGGGTTTTCCTTGCTGCGATGCTCCGCGTTGCTTTCACCGTTATTTGTTATTGGATCTTGCTGATTGCATTTGGCGTAGTCACAGTTGCTGAATCATGGGATGTAGTGCCAATAACCATGTTTGCTGCAGGCGGTTTCGGGGCCACAATCATGGCGCTTACTGCGAGAGTTAAGAATGAGGATTACTTCATGACCATCCTCGGTCGGCTCATAATCATGCCGATGTTTCTTTTTTCTGGAACCTTCTTTCCCCTCACAAATATGCCAATTTATCTCCAACCCATCGGTTGGATTTCACCGTTGTGGCATGCAACCGAACTAGGTCGTCATTTCTCTTATGGCTATCCCATCTCGCCGTTGATGTTGCTCATTCATTTCGGCTATCTCACCATCATGTTGTCACTTGGGCTTACTTTCGCCCAGAAAATCTTTAGCGAAAGATTGGCACGATGAGTAACGCCGTCCAGATCGCTGACGCACGCGCCAACCGATTCGGTCACCAGCTCTATGCCGGTCGCGCACGAGCAATCATCGAACGTTCATTGATCGCACTTCGATCCTCAACCTGGGTCCCCATCGCGACTGGATTCATCGAACCAGTTCTCTATCTCTTGGCTTTTGGTTACGGCATGGGCGAACTCATTGGGAATGTGACATTCGGAAACCGCACTATCGATTACACCGTCTTCATCGCCCCCGGCCTACTCGCCACAAGCGCTATGAATGGCGCGATTTATGACTCCACCTGGAACGTCTTCTTCAAACTCAATGAGAGCAAGCTCTATCAAGGCATGCTCGCAACGCCACTTGGGCCACTCGATGTAGCTCTTGGCGAAATCACTTGGGCGCTGATGCGCGGACTTTCTTACGCAATCGCTTTCATGGCAATTACTGCTCCGCTCGGACTAGTTCCCGGAGTATCTGCGATTCTTGCAATTCCTGCCGCAGTCTTCATTGCATTTGGCTTTGCTTCATTCGGCATGGCTATAACTTCGTATTTCAAGACTTACCAGCAAATGGGAATGATCAATATTGTTTTGTTGCCAATGTTTTTGTTCTCTGGCTCGCTTTATCCGATTTCTGTTTATCCAGATTGGTTGGAGTTCACCATTCGTTTGCTGCCATCGTGGCACGGAATCGAATTAGTTCGAGATATCTGGTTCAATAATCTTGATACTGGGACTTTGATACACATTAGTTATTTTGCTGTGATGATTGTGTGTGGTCTTTATTTCACAACTCGCAGGTTGCGTAATTTATTTATGCGCTAGTTTTACGCGTAAGCCACGCATAAGAACCATCTCTTGACTGTCCTGAATACCTAGGAGTAAACTCCCATTAGCTAGTTTGCACGTTAATGAA
>RFMK01000049.1 GCA_009927705.1 Actinomycetota bacterium
GCGACACGAGTGGCTGAAGAAATCTCGTCTCGCTTTCCAGGCAGTTCAGGTAGGGCATATAGCCATGATCCTGCGTAAGAATCGTTGTAATACTTTTTCCAAGACGTTTCGCTCTTGAGTCGGAAATCGGCTCCCAAATCAACAATCTTAGTTTTCGGAGCGATCCCGGATGTCAGGGCTGCTGACTCTCCATGAGGAAGCGCGAGGAACACCAAATCACACTTATTGATCTCTTCTACTGATGTCGATGAGAAACTTTGGGAGCCATATGAAGCAAGATGAGAATGAATAGAACTGATGCGTTCGCCAGCGTTTGAGCCTGCCGCAATGTAACTCGGCTTGAAAGTTGGGTGCTTAGCTAATAGGCGCAAAAGTTCGCCGCCGGCATACCCACTCGCCCCGACAACTCCAATTTTCATGACCCAAGGCTACCCAGATATGCATAAACATGCAAATGATTGCATATTTATGCAATTAGCTTCGGATAATTGCTCCGCAGCGCTTGGTCGCTTCCGCCCCAGCGGCTACGCGCAACTCCGAGACTTCCTCGGCGGTCAAGGTTCGCGACGGGGCACGGAAAACCAGAGAGAAAGCGAGGGAGACTTGGGATTCCCCTGCCTTCTGGAATCGGTCAAAGAGGTGGATGCTTTCGAGAAGTTCTCCGGCGCCTGCTACGAGCGCAGCCTCCACTTGTGCAGCCGATATCTTTTCGTCAACGAAGAGCGAGATGTCTTGAATCGCAGCCGGCATCGTATTGACTGGGCGGGCTTGAATTGCCGTTGAGAATGGCAGCGCATCAACAATGACAACGAATGCCACTGTCCGTTCCGGTAATCCTAGAGCTGCTGAAACTCGAGGATGTATCTCTCCAGCATGCGCTACAGGTTGATTATTGACTCGAAATTCAGCGCAACGACCTGGATGCCAAGGAGCCAACTCAACATTTGTGACTGTGAATTCATTGCCAGTTTCAGCGATGAGTTCTGCAGCAAGGTCTACTGCATCGATCCATTCGACCGATCGCCCCTTACCCCACCAGCCTGAATGAATGAACTCGCCAGCTATAACTCCCCCAATATGAAGAGCTTGTTTTGGAACGCTCTCATAAATCCTTTTAATTTGAGCAGGTGTTGGTTTCTTTGCGGTACTGATATTTCCGACGGCATCGAGTTTTGTTGTATCTCTAAATACTGATCCCGTCTCAAAGAGAGCAACTGATCTCTCTCCACGGGCCAAGTTTCGAGCCGCGGCGCTCAATAATCCAGGAGTGAGATGGGTCCGCAGATATGGAAACTCATCGGACATCGGGTTTGCAATCTTGAATGTCTTTGCGCGGTCACCAGTGAATCCAAAGAGTTTCATCTGTTCATCGCTCACGAATGGATAGTTGTGAACTTCAACAAGTCCACGATTAGCAAGCTTCAGGGCAAATGCACGCTTTCGTTGTTGCAGCGAAGTTAAGCCCGATTGTCCATTCTTACCAATCTTCACTTCAGGCAAGATTGAAGGAATTCGGTCATATCCAAAGTAACGCGCTACTTCCTCGGCAAAATCTGGTAAGTCATGAAGATCTGGACGCCATGAGGGAACTCCAACTACAAATTTCTTCCCACTCTTTCGCACCATGCAACCGATAGCAGTGAGGGCTTTGTGCACCTCGTTTTCCGTAAATGAGGTGCCAATCAGACTAGAGATCTCTGTGGCCGAGACAGATACGTTCCGTTTCTTGATTGGAGCACTCTTTGAAGAGGTGCCTACATACATCGCACCTGCATATTCCATCAGCAACAAAGCTGCGCGCGCCGATGCAAGTTCAGCTAACTCAGGATCAACGCCGCGCTCAAATCGTCGCGATGCTTCGGAGCTAAGAATGTGTCGTCGCGAATTGCGCGCAATCGAAACTGAATCGAAATGAGCAGCTTCTAAGGCAATAGAGACCGTGAACTCTGTGACTTCAGATTCCAATCCACCCATCGTTCCGGCTAAAGCCAAGACTTTCTTATCGTCTGCAATCAGTAGATCATCCGAAGATAACTTTCGTTTCTGATTATCGAGCGTCACGAGCTCTTTGTACTTGCCTGCTCTCTGTACACGCAGCGTTCCAGAAATCTTTGCGGCATCAAACGCATGAAGAGGTTGGCCCAATTCGAGCATTACGTAATTAGTGATATCTACGGCGAGAGAAATTGGGCGCATGCCAGATTGTGTTAAACGACGCGCCATCCACATGGGAGTTGGACTCAACGGATTCACATTCGTTAGTGAGCGAAGATAGATTCGATCCGCTCCAGTCTTGTCAGTTATAGCAACCGGAGTGACTTTTCCTCTCTTCTTCTTCCGTTCGAGAGACGTCACCATGCTCTTTGAAACTGCATCTTTGAATGGCAGGCCAAGCGCCATCGCCAACTCTCGAGCTGCGCCTCGAACACTCATCGCGTATCCGCGATCCGGG
>RFMK01000084.1 GCA_009927705.1 Actinomycetota bacterium
CTTGTTGCTGGTCTATTCATGATTTACTTCTTGAATAGTCCCATCAATGCCTGGGTTGGTTAATATCTAACTCTCAAAAGAAAGGGCCCGGAGAAATTCGGGCCCTTTGTTATTTCTCTCAAGAAGCCTTCACCAGAGTATTGAAGTTTCGCCTCGTGCCATTAATCGCTCATTAATTGCCGAGAAGGGTCGAGATCCCAGGAAGCCTCGATGTGCCGAGAGGGGGCTGGGATGAACGCCTTCGATTAAGTTATCAGCCGTGAATTCACCAGCAAGTTCGCGAGCGCTATTTCCCCATAGCACCCCGATAGCGCCGTTTTCTGCGCACTTCTTTACAACTGCGTGGGTTATCTCTTGCCAACCTAGGTTTGAATGCGATGCGCTATCTCCAGCTGCAACCGTGAGCACTCGATTGAGAAGCATCACTCCTTGTGCGCTCCACCTCGAGAGATCTCCGTCAGCGGTAGTTGTTGAACCTATGTCGGTCAGGATCTCTTTTTGAATATTCATTAATGAACCAGGAAGTCCGGAAGTACGCGGACTAACAGAGAAGGCTAATCCGATTGCGTCTGTGATGTTGGGATAAGGATCTTGACCGACGATCACCACCCTTACTTCTGAAGGATCTAACTCCAGTGCTCGAAAGACGAACTTCTTATCTGGCAATATTCGCTCGCCTGAATTGGCCCGAGATTGGAGTTCTGCACCGATGGAGTCTAATTTGCCCTTAAATGGACGAAGAACATCCTGCCACGGTTCTGGAACTAGTGAGAAGAGCATTAAATCTGCGTTGAGGCAAAATATCGACGGCCGTTGAAGGTAAGAGAAATGTTCACTCCAAAGACCTCATTGATATTCGTTTCGGTAAGGACATCAGAAATGGATCCTGCATATAACGCTTTACCGTTTTTTAATAAGAGAGCGTGCGTCGTTCCCGCTGGAATTTCCTCAATATGGTGCGTCACAATGATTGTGGCTGGAGCATTGTCATCACTCGTGTATGAGGTGATGCGTTGCAGAATATCTTCCCGTCCTCCGAGATCCAACCCTGCAGCTGGTTCATCCAGTAGCAAGACTTCTGGGTCAGCCATCAGAGCTCGCGATATTTGAACGCGTTTCTTCTCGCCTTCACTCAATGTGCCAAAAGTTCTTTCACCTAATTCACGAACGCCAAAAGTTGTGAGAAGGGCCTTTGCTCGTGATTCATCCCAAAGGTCGTAATCTTCAATCCATCTGCCGGCGATTGCGTACGCTGAAGTGAGAACTATATCGATGACTTTTTCGTCGGCCGGCAGAAGTTCCAACATGGCGCTTGATGTAAAACCGATGCGCGGTCGAAGTTCGAATACATCAACTGAACCCATTCGTTCACCCAGAATACGTACATCGCCGCGAGTGGGATGAATAAGCGCCGCCAGTAATTGGAGTAGCGTCGTCTTCCCGGCGCCATTAGGGCCCAAAATCACCCATCGTTCACCTTCATTGACAGCAAAATCCAACGGCCCGAGAATTGTTCGGCCCTCACGCATGACTTCGACGCCAGTCAAAGAGAGCAACGCTTCCATAGGGCGACAAGATACCTCCTGAAGGCAACCACCTTGTGAAGGAAGCGACCGCTAATATCGCGCGGTGTCATCATATAAATCGCAAGCAATTCTCCTTATGAGTGGCCCAGGCGGTTTGGCAGAGCTTGAGACTGCGAAAAACGTCGTACACGAGACGCTCTCCCCTTTCTCGTTAGCCATTGAAGATGTGCAGAGCATTAACATGGCTGATCGGATCATTCTCGCAATGCAAATAGCGTGCGATGAGGCACATCTATCAGCGATAGAGAAAGATTTGAAAATGAAGTGTGCGCCGCTCAATCTTGATGTCGCTGCTGAATTGCTGTAGAAGATGATGCACAAGTATCAACTAGTACTTTTTGACGTTGATTCAACGCTAATTGAGCAAGAAGTTATCGATCTTTTGGCCAACGAAACTCAACACGGACAGCAGGTTGCGGACGTTACTAGTCGAGCCATGGCTGGTGAATTGAACTTTGATGAGGCACTCCGCCAAAGGGTCGCATTACTTCGCGGACTTCCAGAAACAGTCTTCGCAAAAGTACTCGACCAAATTACCTTCTCGCCCGGAGCGCTAAGTTTGATTCGCGAATTGCAGAATCGTAAGATCTTCGTTGGAGCCGTGTCTGGTGGCTTCCTCAACGTACTTACGACCCTCTTCTCAGACCTAGGCTTGGATTTTCTAGAAGCAAATACTTTAGAAGTCTCCAATGGAGTTTTGACTGGCGAGCTAATTGGTTCGATTGTTAATCGAGAAATGAAAAAACAAAAGCTCATCCAATTCGCAGAGCAATTCTCTATCAACATCGAAAACACCGTTGCGGTTGGAGATGGCGCAAACGATCTAGAAATGATAAAGGCTGCCGGCTTGGGCGTCAGTTATCGAGGCAAGCCGATTCTCAATGAAGCGGCGGATGTCGTGCTTACGGAGCCGCAGTTAAATTTACTACTCAACTATCTCTAGCCGCGTAGCCTTAAAGTCGGCATGAGTGAATATCGGTAACGAGAATTCCTCGAGCGCCAATATTCCAGAGTTCATCCATAACACCATGTACCTGATTTCGCTTAACCATCGCACGGACTGCAACCCAATCTGCTTTTTGTAGCGGCGAAATCGTCGGTGACTCCAAGCCTGGAGTGAGAGCACATGCCTCATTGAGAAAGGCACGAGGTACGTCGTAATCAACCAAGACATATTGCCGAGCAATGACTACGCTGTTGATTCTCCGCACCAACGTTTCAATCTTGGTGTCGCGGGTTGCGCCAGATCTTTCAATCAAAATGGCTTCGCTACTGATCAGAGGTTCACCAAAAACTTCCAGTCCCGCTTGTTTTAGCGTGCTCCCTGTGGACACTACATCCGCTATGACATCTGCAACTCCAAGTTTGATTGCGCTTTCGACAGCTCCGTCGAGAGGGACTATCAACGCGTCAATTCCACTTGTTTTGAGAAAGTTTTCTACCAGTTTTGGATAAGCAGTTGCGATCCGCGTTCCCGCGACATTTGTCTCTCCTGGCCTAGCAGCTAAGCGGAAAGTGCTCTTCCCGAAATCAAGTCCCATGATTTCAACCGCTGCAGCACCTGAATCCTGCAAGAGATCTCGTCCAGTAATACCAATGGTTAATTCGCCAGAACCAACGTAGGTTGCAATATCGCGAGGCCGTAAATAGTAGAACTCGACACCATTCTCTGGATCAATAAATGAAAGATCCCGATGATCGCTACGTTGACGATAGCCCGCTTCTTTCATAATCTGGGCCGCTGAATCCGCCAAAGAACCCTTATTTGGTAGCGCTACTTTAAGCATTTCTGTCCCATTCATTAGAGTTTCCGGTAAACATCATCAAGTGAAATACCTCGGGAAATCATCAGAACTTGTAGATGGTAGAGAAGTTGGCTAATTTCCAATGCGAGGGCTTCATTGTCTTGGTATTCCGCAGCCATCCAAACTTCTGCGGCTTCTTCTATCACTTTCTTTCCGATTGAATGAATACCGGCATCAAGAGCAGCAATAGTTGATGAGCCAGCGGGTCTAGTCTCGGCAATTGACTTTAATTCAATCCAGAGTTGATCAAAGCTCTTCTTAGACATTTGACATCACTTTCAATCGAGGAGTCGATATTTTAGATGAACTAAGCCAAGCCTCGTTGCTCAATTTGCCGCGGCAGCTTCTCGTAAAGCGCTGATCATGGCTGCAGGGTCCTCAGATCTGTAAACCGCTGAGCCAGCGACAAAAGTATCCGCTCCCGCCGAATAAGCGGTTCGAATCGTAGCGATTGAGATGCCTCCATCGACTTGAATCCATCTATCCGAATATCCCTTTTGATGCAACCATGTTCGCGCTTGGGAGACTTTTGGCATCATCGATTCCATGAAGGATTGACCTCCAAAACCTGGTTCAACTGTCATCACGAGCAACATGTCAAAGTATGGAGCAAGTTCGGAAACCGCATCAAATGGCGTATTGGGCTTTATTGCTAGTCCGGCACGTTTACCCGAAATGCGGATTTGCTTAAGAGTTTCGATTGGGTCTGCACAGGCTTCATAGTGGACAGTGATGCCTGCTGTGTTATCAATAGCGTAATTCGTTGCCTTTGCATCTACTTCAGCAATCATCAAATGTACATCGACTGGAAGTTGTGAAAATTCAATAATCTCAAGGGACCGTGCGAGATCAAAGGTGAAATTTGGGACGAAAACATCATCCATGACATCTAAATGAAGAAAGTCGGCAACTTCGGCCACTTTCGCAATCTCTTCTGGCAGCGCATCAAAGTTTGCATTGAGGATACTTGGACAGATTCTGATCATCGCCTCTCCCTCCCTTCCTGTTTCAACAGAGATAGGAACATGGAATCACACCCATCTCGGTGTGTCCATAATTGAAGATCCCCATCAGCGTCAATTCTCGAATCTTGAACCGCAACGCGATGGAATGACGGATGACGTTTGAGGAATGACTTTACTTGAAATTTGGTCTCTGCTTGATGTGAGGAACAAGTAACGTAGGCAATAACCCATTAGCTCGAATCTTCCCAGCCGCTTCATCCAACAGTTCAGATTGCAAGACGGTGAGGTTCTTTAGATCCTGAAGCGTTCGACGCCATCTAACTTCGGGTCTTCTCCTAAGCGCCCCGATACCTGTGCACGGAGCATCAACAAGGATGCGATCAAATGAACCGAGTGAATCAGGCAACTTACGTCCATCGTAAGAAACAACTGGAAAATCCATCACTACTTGTCGAACAAGTCGAGCGCGTTCTTCCGAAACCTCATTTGCCACGAAATCCCCTGAACGTTGGCGCACAACCGAAGACAAATACGCAGCTTTACCGCCTGGTCCAGCGCAGAGATCTAGCCATCGCAAATTCTCTTCAAAAGTATCAAGGAATTTCTCCACGACTATTTGCGAGCCACGATCTTGAACTCCGGCACGACGTTCTCGTACTGCTGAGATCGCTCCCGGATCCCCCTCGCACGTTGCAGATATCGGCGAATCAGTCATCGGAAACGCACCATCAGCTAGTAATTCGTCAATTGTTGATCGGCCTGGCCAAGCAATGAGAGTTGGGCGGGCAGGAATATTGTTTGCTTGAAGTAAACTTTCAACTTCGGTAGTGGATTTCAATGAATCCATGTAGGAACTGACTATCCATTCTGGATGGGAATACTCAAGCGACATATGTGTTAGTTGATCTCTGTCATCTCCAATTCCACCTGTCTGCCCATCGATATTCCGTAGAATTGCATTGATAAAGCTTCCCGAGCTCTTACCTGCGGCTCTCTTTGCAAGTTCGACTGTCTCGTAAATTGCGGCATGACTAGGAACTCGCATCTGAGTTAATTGATGGACGCCAATTCGAAGGATGATAAGCACTTTCACATCGATCTGCGAGAGAGGACGATCGCTGGCTTGTGCAATCAGTGCATCATGACGCCCCTTCATTCGCAAAGATCCATAAACCAATTCTGAAGCGAAGGCACGATCTTCTGGGGAAAGCGTTGATTTGCCAAGCATCTTTGGTAAAACTAAATTGCTATAGGAACCATGAATTTCTACCTCAACGAGGGCCTCGAAAGCTAAGAGACGGGCGTCGGATATTGCTCTCATCGGAAAAAGGAATCCGATGCTAATCGGGCACCGCGCAACCATTCCACCGCTGACATCTCCCGTTTCCCTTCAGGCTTTAACGAGAGGATTTCCAGTGAACCTTCTCCACATCCAACAATTAGTTGATTACCGGCAATTA
This sequence comes from Actinomycetota bacterium, assembly GCA_009927705.1. Taxonomy (GTDB): domain Bacteria; phylum Actinomycetota; class Actinomycetes; order Nanopelagicales; family Nanopelagicaceae; genus MAG-120802. Next base: position 5,817 of record RFMK01000084.1, read on the forward strand.
TGGAACCTGGTGGTAGCTTCTCAGTGCTTGCGCGTGCTTTTACTATCGAGATTCGAAGGTCACCTAATTGAGTCCATGTTCTAGGCCAAGGGGAAAACGCCCTTATTTTTCGCTCTAATTCAGCACTTGTACGGTTCCAATTGAGGCGCCCCTCTTCCTTGGAAAGTTTTGGTGCAACGGTGGTTCCCTCGTTCGTTTGATCTGTAGGCGAAATATTCATGGAAATCATCTCGAGCGATTTCGCTAGCGGGCGGGTTGATAATTTTGCGAGTTTCTCCAAAAGAGATTGAGAGTCCTCATCACCTTGGATTTCGTACTCTGCTGTGGAATATATGGGACCCGTGTCCAATCCTTCGTCCAATCTAAAAACAGTTACCCCAGTCTTTTTATCTCCTGCTTCAATTGCCCGCTGGGCTGGAGCAGCGCCACGCCAGCGTGGCAAGAGCGAGAAATGGATATTGAGCCAGCCATGCTTGGGCTTTGCCAATTCGCGAGCTCGAATCAGTCGACCATATGAAATAGTTACGACAAGGTCTGCGTCCGTAGACGCTAGTACATCAAAAAGTTGTCCCGGATTCTCTGGTTTGAAAATTTGGTAACCATAATCTCGAGCTTTGATGGCAAACGAATTCTCAGATAAAACTTGACCTCGTCCTTGAGGCGCATCCGGCATTGTGATGACTCCGACTAACTCCACATCCGTACTGGAGATGTAATCTAAGACGGGAAGTGCCAACAAGGAGGATGAGGCAAGTAGAACCTTCATTCAAATCCAGACTTCAAAGATTTTTGCCGTAGGTGAAATGCGGGGATACTTTTATCTTTGGATTAATGCCGCTTTCTTGGCCGGATAGAAACCATTCTGCTTGACGGATATCTCGCATGGCTTGCTTGCGTAACTCTGGTGAAAGTCTGTCGATGAAGAGGACTCCATTGAGATGATCTGTTTCATGCTGGAGAGCTCTGGCTAAAAACTCTGTTCCTTCGACAGTAATCGGTTCTCCATACATGTTCCAACCACGCGCAACTGCTCGCATCGCTCGTGGAGCTTCATATGCCAGATCGGGTAAAGAGAGACAGCCTTCCTCCCCTTCCTGTAGTTCGTCGCTGAGATCCAGTGATGGATTAACGAGATGCCCAAATTCATCGTCCACATGCCATACAAAGACTCTTAAAGGAACTCCAATCTGAGGGGCAGCTAATCCTGCGCCCGGAGCGTCGATCATCGTGTCGGTGAGATCCTGGACAAGAGTTCGCAGTTCCTTATCGAAATCCGACACTTCTACGGCCGGTGTCGTTAATACGGGGTCGCCGAAGAATCTAATGGGTTGGATCGACATAGCCTGATTCTATCGCGGAGCGAGGCTGAAAATCTTCTAAAAGCCTACAAGTGATACGGATTAATTGCGATCTTGAGAAGAGTTTTAGATTGAACCGATCGAACTTTCTGAAGCGCCCTTAACGATTCTACACATTGAGCGATGTCGCCCAAAGACGAGATGACCAACAAAGAATGCGCATCGCGGGAAAGGTGAGCTGATGCAGATGGAAATTGGTTGATGAGTTTTGCCTTCAAAGAGTTGAGATTCTCTCCCCTACTCTCAATCTTGATTACCTTTCTACTTGGAGGAAGACCCAAATTACTCCGTTCTATATTCTCTTTAAGAAGATATCGGAGAGGATCGCCGATGAGAATTGATTGCGATATTCGATGTTGTGTGGACAAAGACAGGTAAATCTCTCCTTTCGGAGCGAGATATTGAATCGATTTAAACCATCTTTGTAGGAGTTCTTCTTCGGCCCGAACAAAAGGTCTACCAGCTAATTCCTCGCCGTTAAGGAGAACAATCGCCGAATATCCATTCGCAACAGTCGGCTCCATCCCTGATGTGGTGATAACGATGCAAGGATTAGAAGCAATCTTAGCAATCTCCTTATCCTGAGTACTCAGGAATACTGGAATATTCGGGATAGATTTCCCGATTTCTTCCCTAACCAGTTGGATTCCTGCCTTTAACATGATGAATTGAGAAGACTCACATTCACTACATCGCCAACTTCGCGAACTTTGAGAGCAGAGTGAACAGAGATATTCGTCGCGCTTGAGCATGGTGATTCTTCCGCCACACGAACATCGCGCGACATTTCGACATTTTTGGCAGATGAAAAGATTGCTGTAATTCTTCTCAGCGACCGTTACGAGAACGGGTCCCTTCTTTGAATTCCTTCGAAGAACATCGAGATAGGAATTCGGTGCGCAGTAGAGACGATTCTTCAGGTTCGAGCCGATAAATCGGGGTCGGCGGGAATGCGCAACCATTCCTCTTTCGAGAAGGTCAATCATCTCCAACGATGCACTTGAAGAGAGGAAAAAGATTCGACATTGCTCGATTTTCGCTCGAAGCAAAGCAACCTCTCGAAGATTCCAGTAAGGGTTTTTCTGTTCAAGATAATGTTCTGACCACTCATCTATAACGATAATTTCGTCGATATCCTGAAATGGAGCGAAAATCGCGCTCCGAGTTCCGACCACCAAAGACGAGGAACCGGACGAGATCTGGCCATAGCTGCGTTTTCGCTCTGCGAGAGAAAGATATGAACCATATTCAATAAATTCGATCTTGCGGTCTTGGGCGAATTCTGCGAAAGCTCTAACCTCACGGACAGTGGGAAAAATGATTAGCCGATTCTTCTCTGGCTGATCGAGGGTTCTTTTGGTAAGTAGCTCTAAAGAAGTTTCGCCGATTTCCGAAAGAACTAGTCTTGCTTCATAGATCGATTTGGATCTCTTAGTATGAGCTTCAAGGCATGGTATTTCTTGCTTTTCACCCACGATAGGTAGAACGTATCGGTATGCGTCGAATGGTTGGCACACTGTGCTTTTGACGATTTGCTCCGCAAGTTCAAGAAGTGATGGCTGAATGCTTTGATGGTGTACCAATGAGATTATGTTTTTCAATCCCGCGTTAGTAACTCGCCCGACATTTACAACAATACCGGTTGTATTTTTAGATGCGAATGTGACGTTTACGACCGAACCTCGTTCAATCTTCTCGCTGAGCTCATCGGGTATTCCATAAGAGAACGGATCGCCAAGATGATAAATCCCAGTATCCACCAAAACCTCAGCCTGCAGTGAAATTTCTTTATTACTGCGCGTGATGGAACGAGAAGTCGAGCGTTGCCTGCGCAACGTTAGTGGCTTAGAGATGGCCACTTTTAGAAACTAACCTTTAACAGCTTCGGCGAGAGCCTTCGCTCGATCAGTTTTCTCCCAAGTGAATTCCGCGAGTTCGCGACCAAAGTGGCCATAAGCGCTGGTCTTAGAATAAATCGGACGCAGGAGATTGAGATCACGAATGATTGCTGCAGGACGGAGATCAAAAACGTTCAATACAGCGTCCGAGATCTGTGCGACAGGTACTTTTTCGGTCCCGAATGTTTCGACAAAGAGTCCGACTGGTTGAGCTTTACCGATGGCGTAAGCGACTTGCACTTCACATCTATCTGCCAAACCTGATGCCACAACGTTTTTTGCTACCCAGCGCATCGCGTAAGCGGCCGAACGGTCTACTTTAGAGGGATCTTTACCGCTAAATGCTCCCCCGCCATGTCGCGCCATTCCTCCATATGTATCGACAATGATCTTTCGACCCGTAAGTCCGGCGTCGCCCATGGGGCCGCCAATGACAAATCGACCAGTTGGATTTACCAGAATTCGAACCTCAGTTGATGGAAGGTCAAAAGTAGCAATCACTGGATCAATGACATGCTTCTTGATCTCGGGAGCAAGAGTCTTTTCGAGATCGACATCTGGCGCGTGTTGTGAGGAAATAACTACAGTGTCTAGGCGTACTGGTTTATCACCGTCATACTCGATGCTTACCTGAGTTTTGCCATCAGGGCGGAGGTAAGAAAGTGTTCCATTCTTGCGTTGTTGCGAAAGTTCTTCCGCTAAGCGATGTGCCATCGCAATCGGCAAAGGCATGAGAGTTTGTGTATCGCGAGTGGCGTAGCCAAACATTAATCCCTGATCGCCAGCGCCTTGTAGATCAAGTGGATCTGACGATTTAGCAATGCGTTCTTCAACCGCATGATCAACACCAACGGCAATATCTTGCGATTGCTGGCCGATCGAGATCGAAACACCGCAACTATTGCCATCAAAACCCTTGTCAGAACTGTCATAACCAATATTCAAAACAGTATCGCGTACCAATCCCATGACATCGGCATAGCCATTTGTGGTCACTTCGCCAGCGACATGCACTTGTCCAGTCGTGATGAGTGTTTCGCAGGCAACTCGGCTCTTGGGATCCTGCGAAAGCAGAGAATCTAGAACTGCATCAGAGATAGCATCAGCAATTTTGTCTGGATGGCCTTCAGTAACTGATTCTGAAGTGAAGAGTCGCTTAGCCATGAGATTCCAATCTGCTTGATACTGAGTGGACTATTTCTTGTGCAACGTCATGCTTGGAAACATTGTGGAAAACCTTAGGAGCTCCGTCCATGCTCAGTAGTAATCCCGAGGTAATTTCTTGACCAAAGACTGCTCCCCCGGATACATCATTGACATACAGGAAATCGGCATTCTTAGCACGTAGTTTCTTTTCACCAAGTTCAGCAAGATTTGAAGCGGTCTCAGCGGCAAATGCAACAATAACTTGGTGTGGGAGTTTCTTGGCACCTACTGCGGCAACAATGTCATCGTTACGAACAAGTTTGAGGCCTGAAAACGCTTCCTTCTTGATCTTTCCAATGGAGCTTTCTTCAACTCGAAAATCAGCTACTGCGGCTGACATCACCAGAACATCAGCATCAATAAACTCTGCCTCGATCGCTTGTTTCATTTGTTCAGCACTCTCAACCTGGATGATGTGGGCGCCTTCCAATTCAAAAGGATCAGTCGCGGCAGACACGACAGTGACATCAGCTCCGGCTCGAAGCGCTTCGTAAGCAATAGCTAATCCTTGTCGACCGCTTGAACGGTTTCCGATAAAGCGGACGGCATCGATCGGCTCACGTGTTCCACCTGCAGAGACGATTACCTTTTTACCTTCCAATGTCGGTGCAGTTTTGGCGATGGATTGCACTACAGAAAGAATCTTTGGAGTCTCTGGGAATCGACCGATACCAGAATCTTTTCCTGTCAATCGACCGGTTTCTGGCTCCATCACGATAAAACCACGCACACGTAAAGTTGCCACATTGTCCTGCGTTGCCGGGTTAAGCCACATCTGTGGATGCATTGCAGGGACAATAAGCTTTGGCGCAGCACTGGCTAGCACGGTGGTCGTTAGTAAGTCATCAGCCCGACCGTGTGCAATCCGCGAAATCACATCAGCGGTGGCGGGCGCAACAATAATCAGGTCGCATTTATCAGCGAGAGATACATGCGAGACAGAATCAGCGTTTTCCCACACTGACGTGGATACTGGCCGACCAGAAAGTGCTTCCCATGTTGCCTTGCCAACAAAATTCAAACTTGATAAAGTTGGGACAACTGTGACAAGAAACCCTTGATCCTGCAGTCGACGCAGCAATTCGCATGATTTATAGGCCGCGATTCCAGCGCTGACGCCAAGAACGACCTCGCGTCCTCGTGGGAAAGTAATGGGAGCGCCATTCATGGCAGTGTTTAGTTCTGAGGTTCGAGATTCTCAATCGTGAGAAGACCATCGTTGATCTCACGCATAGCGATTGACAGTGGCTTCTCGTGAACGTGAGTCTCAACAAGCGGACCTACGTATTCCAAGAGCCCTTCGCCGAGTTGTGAATAGTAAGCGTTGATCTGGCGCGCACGCTTTGCGGCATAAAGAACCAATGAGTACTTGGAACCGCTCTTGTCTAAAAGTTCATCAATGGGCGGGTTGGTGATTCCATCGAGCGTGGCCACTTGGACTCCTCTAAAGCAAATTCGGGATTACGAAGCCGCTAAGGATACCAGCGAATCAATTACTTCTTCGACTCGATGATTGACGAGAATATGGTCGAATTCTGCTGCCGCCGCCATTTCAGCCCTAGCCAGAGCCAGACGCGCGGCAATTCGCTCCGGAGAGTCTGTTCCCCGATTGGTGATTCTTGATTCAAGTTCACTCATCGATGGTGGTTGCAGGAAGACCATTACTGCATGGGGCATCGCGCGTTTTACCTGACGAGCTCCGTCGATTTCTATCTCAAGGAGAACATCCTTCCCGGCAGCGAGCGCATCCAAGACAGGTTGACGAGGAGTGCCGTAACGGGAACCTGCAAAATCTGCCCACTCGAGAAAAACATCATTCTCAACCATTTTTTGAAACACTTCAGGTGTGACAAAGTGGTAGGCCACCCCATCTTCCTCACCGTTTCGAGGTTTTCTCGTCGTGGCTGAAACTGAAAAGTAGAAGTGATCTCGTTTCTTCAATTCAGAAACAATCGTGCTCTTCCCAACTCCCCCTGGTCCTGACAAGACAATAAGTTTTCCTTGGGTTAACACTTACGCATCTTCCTTCAATATCCGTAGCAGCGATTCATATTGACTCTTACCTACGCCTTGAATTCTCCGACTATGTGAAATGCCTGCACGTTCCAACAAACTTATCGCACGAACTTCACCAATTCCTGGAAGGGACTGCAAAAGTTCTTTGACTCGCATTTTGCGGATTGCATCAGTTTCCGAGGAGAACGCATCGAGCCAATGTTTTTTTCCAGCTTTTACCTCGGCCTTGAATTCGGCTCTCAATTTTCGAGAATGAGCCGCTTTTGCCAATGCAGCTCGACGTTCCTCTAGCGACAAATGAGGAGGTGCGCCCATGGCGTCATTAAACCAAGTTAAAGCAATGAGTTCCTAATCTTCTTGGCGGCTTCTTTTGGGTCCGGAGCATGTGTAATGGGTCGGCCAATCACAACGTAATCCGCGCCTTGCGCGATAGCTTCCTGAGGCGTCATGACACGGTTCTGATCATCTTTTGCTGAATTTTCTGGCCGAACTCCCGGGGTAATGATGGTGACTGATTCTCCGAGCGAAAAACGAAGCTTTGCTGCCTCGAGAGGTGAACACACGATTGAGGTTGCGCCTGATTCGATAGCGCGACGACCCAGGGATATTGCAAGTTCGGCAGGGTTCTCTGGTAGCCCTAATTGAGCCAACTCCCTCTCGTTTAAGGAGGTTAGGACAGTTACGGCGGTCACTGAAGTCGAGGGTAATTGGGAAACTGCCGCCCGCACCATTTCGCTGCCACCTGAAGCATGAACGGTAAGAAATCTTGGTTGAAGCTCCGCAATACTCGCGCTTGCACCCGCCACAGTATTGGGGATGTCATGTAACTTGAGATCAAGAAA
>RFMK01000175.1 GCA_009927705.1 Actinomycetota bacterium
TGCCAAGAGCGGATGGATATCTTTGCTACGGCCTTGTAGGAAGCGGATTACGACATAAGAGACGAATCCCGCGCCGATACCAACTGAGATGTTGTAGGTAAATGGCATCAAGATGATCGTCAAGAATGCAGGAATTGCAATTCCGTAATCTTCCCAATCGATTGACTTGATCTGGGTCATCATCAAGAAACCAACAATGATGAGCGCAGGGGTAGCAGCTTCGTAGGGAATAATCGCAACAAGTGGCGCCAAGAATGTTGTGAGCAAGAAAAGGATTCCCGTAACAACAGAGGCAAGACCTGTGCGAGCGCCTTCTCCAACACCCGAAGCCGATTCAATGTATGAAGTATTTGATGAGATTCCAGCAGCGCCACCAGCGGCCGCAGCAAGTGAATCAACGAGAAGGATGCGGTCTGCGTTGGGCGGAGTTCCATCCTTGTCGTTGAGTCCAGCTTCTTGACCAATTGCTGTCATCGTTCCCATGGTGTCAAAGAAGTCCGCGAGTAGAAGTGTGAAAACAAGCAACAACGCGGTGATCAAAGGAACACGATCAAATGAGCCAAAGAGGTTGAAAGAGCCAAGGAGTCCAAAATCTGGAGTGGCAACAACCTTCTCTGGAAGAGCAGGCACGTTAAGTCCCCATCCCTTGGGGTTCACATTCGTGCCATCGAAATTTGGACCAATCTTGAATGAGCTCTCAATCGCAACAGCGAGAGCAGTCGAGATGACAATTCCGATGAGAAGAGCAGCTTTTACTTTGCGGACCATGAGCCCGATGGTGAGGAAAAGACCAAAAGCAAAGACGATGATTGGCCAGCCAACGAGTTCTCCGTTATTGCCAAGGGTTACTGGAACTGGTCCAGAGCCTGTGCGACGAACGAAACCTGCGTCAACGAGACCGATCAATGCGATAAATAGACCAATACCGACAGAGATCGCAATCTTGAGCTGGGTTGGCACTGCCCGGAAAACCGCAGTGCGGAATCCAGTGAGAACCAAGATTGTGATGATGATGCCTTCGAGGACAACAAGTCCCATCGCATCTGCCCAGGTCATCTTCGACGCGATACCAACTGCAACGAAGGTATTGAGTCCAAGTCCAGTAGCGAGCGCTAATGGGAAGTTTGCAACGACGCCCATCAAAATTGATAAGACGCCGGCTACAAGGGCTGTTGCTGCTGCAATGAGTGCAAGATTGGGAGCGTCTCCGCCGCCAAGGAATTTCCCATCTCCATCTTTGGCCAAGCCAATAATGAGTGGATTAAGCGCGACGATGTACGCCATCGTGAAGAAGGTGACAACGCCGCCGCGAACCTCTTGAGCTACCGAGGAACCGCGTTGCGATATTTTGAAGTATGAATCGAGCATGCTCTTCCTTTCATCCCATAACGGGATGCCGCTAATTTTTTTACGGTGGTGGTTGCGACACCGCGTGGATTCAGTCCACAGGCTGAGGGGAGTGGCTAAAACCTATTAGTTACTAGGCAGTAAGCCGGGCAACGACACCAAAAGCAACCGCAACTGAGTATCCGATCAGAAGCGCAAAAAGGGCAGTTCCGAGGCCGGCAGTACCACCTAGAAGGACTCCAAAGACCAGGACGGAACATTCAATACCTAACCGGACTCTTCCTACGGGCCAACCAGTTCTCTTGTGAATTGAGGTCATCCAACCATCGCGGGGACCTGGACCCAATGCACATGTGATGTAGAGAGCGGACCCCGTTCCCACCAGCAGAATTCCTGCTAACACATAGAGCAACTGTGGGAAAAATGTTTGAGGATGAGGAATGTTGTTGATTCCAATATCTATCGCAGTTGCAATGACGATCATGTTTGCAATAGTTCCAAAACCCGGTTTTTCTCGCAAAGGTATCCAAAGCAGAAGAACGATTGCACTGATGATGAGAGTACAGACACCAACACTTAAAGTTGTTTGACGCGATATACCTTGGGCCAGAACAGACCACGGCGCATTTCCCAGATTCGAAACTATTAAAAGGCTATCGCCGATCCCAAAAATGAAGAGACCGAAAAGCAAAATCGAGACGCGGAGCGGAGCAAGCTCCCAACGGTGCGTAGCGCTCCATGGAGTCTGCGGAACGGTCCGATGAGGTTTGAATCGTTGCAGAAATTCTCTCACCTCAGAACGCTACACCATTGATGACTTACACTTACATCATGTTTGTCGGAATTGGCACAGTTATCAATGTGGTTGCCATTGTTATAGGTGCAGCGCTTGGCGTCCTGGTGGGTAATCGGATTGCAGAGAAGACACGCAATCTTATGACCGATGTTTTAGGTGCAATAACGCTTATCGGAGCAGCAAGTGCAATCTCTTCGTTGTGGGAAGAGGATTTACAATCTGCCGTTCCTGATGGTTCACCAACCTTGATTGTTCTCGGCGCCTTGCTGTTAGGCGGACTTTGCGGCTCAGCGCTCAAGATTGAAGAGCGGCTAGAAATGGTGGGAATTGGATTAAAGCGACGTTTCGACAAGAGAGGCGATTCGCCATTTGTCGAAGGTTTCGTAACCGCTTCGCTCATCTTTGTGATTGGCCCGCTCGCCATCCTTGGGAGTATTAGCGATGGCATGTCCACGGGAATTGATCAATTGGCCTTAAAAAGCACGCTCGACTTCTTCGCTGCTTTGGCGTTTGCTGCGGCCCTAGGATGGGGAGTTGCACTCTCGGCGCTGCCCGTTGGTATTTATCAAGGTCTGTGGACTGCGATCGGATTTATGTTGGGTTCGATTTTGTCGGACTACCAAGTAAGCGCGATGACGGCCACTGGCGGAATTTTGTTATTAGGTATCGGTCTTAAGTTACTTGGAATCAAGAATATGGCGATTGGAAATCTCTTGCCTTCGCTTGCGCTCGCCCCAATTTTAGCGTTCGTTCTTCACTCCATGTAAAGAATCAAAACTTGCTGGCATCAATCACGAAACGATATTTCACATCGCTGGCGACTGTACGCTCGTAAGCCTCATTTATGTAGCGTGGCTCTATGACTTCAACGTCGCTCACGATTGAGTGATCGCCGCAGAAATTCATCATCTCTTGTAACTCCGGCATTCCACCGATCATCGAGCCAGAAATTGAACGACGACCGTCCAACATGCTTCCGGCGTTGAATGAAAAAGGTTTTCCGGGCAGACCGATGATTACCATTGTTCCATCGGTTGCAAGGGTGCTCAAGTACGGCTCAAGATCGTGATCCGCCGAAACCGTATTCAAAACTAGATCAAACTTCTTTTTCACTGGTTTTTGCCAGTCAATTTCTTTTGTGACGACGAAGTGATGTGCCCCCATCGCTCGAGCGTCGTTCTCTTTTGAAGGTGAATGAGAAAGAACTGTTACTTCGGCTCCCAGAGCTGCGGCGAACTTCACGCCCATATGACCAAGTCCTCCGAGACCCATTACTGCAACTTTGGAATTCGGACCTACCTTCCAATGGCGGATGGGGGAGTACAGGGTTATGCCAGCACAGAGAAGAGGAGCAACACCAGCAAGCTCGAGATTCGAGGGGATATGTACGGCGTAGTCTTCATTGATAACGAAGTAGTTTGCATAACCGCCAAATGCTATGGATTGTGAATTTCTCTCATAACCGTTGTAGGTTCCAGTCATTCCTTCAAGACAGTATTGCTGCAGGCCTTTCTTGCAATTTTTGCAATTACGGCAAGAATCAATAAAAACCCCAACTCCGATTTTGTCGCCGACTTTGAATTTAGTTACAGACGACCCAACTTTGGTGACAGTCCCAACGATCTCGTGGCCAGGAACCATGGGAAATAGCGCTGCTCCCCACTCTTCGCGTGCTTGATGAATATCGGAATGACAAATTCCGGAGAATTGAATGTCAAAACCAACATCGTATGCGCCCAATTCGCGTCGTTGGAATTCGTATGGAATGAGGGGAGCTTTGGCGCTGAGTACAGCGTAACCGCGAGTTTGTGTCATTGGAGAATTAAAGACGGTGACCAAGCCGAAAGCAAAAGATAACGATACTGGTTCAATTAATTGAAAGGCAGCGGGTCGATCGATTGATGCGCGGCGCCAGAAATGCGGGCCGTGACTTTTCGCATATGGTGTCGCCGGCATAAAACTTCATACGCCACTTCATTTTCTACGTTCGTGTCACCCACAACAACTTGTTCGCCTTCTGTGACCATTACGCCACCAACGGTACGAGCATTATGGGTAGCGCGTTGACCACACCAGCAGAGCGCTTCAACTTGGAGGGTATGTACACGATCCGCTAATTCGACGAGACGTGCCGATCCAGGAAACAAGCGAGTCCGGAAATCAGTAAGAATCCCGAATGCGTAAACATCAATCCCGAGGCCGTCCGCGATTCGCGCTAATTGTTCTATCTGCTCGGGCGTATAGAACTGCGCCTCATCGCAAATGACGTAGTCAATGCGCTTTCCACCAGAAAGTTGGTCGACGATAAATTTGTGAAGATCCATCTCTTCTGTGACTTCAAGAGCTTCTGAGGTTAATCCCAGGCGCGAGGAGATCTTCCCAGATCCGGCGCGATCACGATTTGTGAAGAGAATTCCAGCTCTTCCTCGACTGTCATGGTTGTGGGCGGTTTGCAGGGCTAGGGTTGATTTTCCACTATCCATGGTGCCGCAGTAGTAAATCAATTCCGCCATAACAACTCCAAGAAATTAAGCCTTGAGCAGAGAAATGATTGAGACATCTGGATGCGTATCGGAAATTATTGTTCGACCTTGTAAGAATTCGATCTCCAGCATGAAGAGATGCGCGATCACATTTGCGCCGGTTATTGCTACAAGGTCATGACAAGCTAGAGCAGTTCCGCCGGTAGCAAGAACATCATCAACAATAATTACATTGTCGCCTTTATTGAGGAGATCCTTATGAAGTTCAAGAGCATCAAAGCCGTACTCCAATGCATATTCTTTTCGATAAACCTCGCGCGGTAGCTTGCCGGGTTTGCGAACTGTTACGAAACCGATCTCCAAGGCCTTTGCAATCGCGCCTCCCAAAATGAATCCTCGACTTTCGATTCCTACAATCGCATCGATTCCGCGATTGAGGCCCCGGATTGATCGAGCAAATTCATCAATCACTACTCCAAAACCAGGGCCATCGGCAAGGAGAGGAGTAATGTCTTTGAAGAGAATTCCGGGTTTTGGATAATCAGGTACATCGGCAATTAATGAGAGCGCTCTATCAAGCGGTGTTTGTTGCTGGGAGCCGATAG
>RFMK01000096.1 GCA_009927705.1 Actinomycetota bacterium
CGGATTACCAAAATTCGCCGTACCTATAGAGACGCCACTTGCACCAGCAAGAATAAACTCCAATGCATCTCGTCCACTTGTTATTCCACCCATACCGAGAATAGGTGTATTGGGGATTGCGGCATGAACTTGATAGACCGCTCGAACTGCTACTGGTCGAATGGCTGGTCCTGATAATCCACCGGTTTTGCCAGCAAGTTTTGGTCGCATTGCATCAATATCAATCGCCATGCCAAGTAGCGTGTTTATGAGAGCCAATCCGTCAGCTCCTGCACTCACGACTTCGCGAGCGATTGCAACGATGTCTGTGACATCTGGCGAAAGTTTCACAATAATCGGCAGTTCTCCGCCAATGTTTCTTCGTACTGACTCCACAACAGCTCGTGAAGCTACTGAATCACAGGAGAAAACTAGGCCGCGATTTTCAACATTGGGACAAGAAATATTCACTTCAATTCCGCTCAAACCTTGAACTGTTCGCAATCTACGCGCCAAAGATGCATACTCTTCAACTGTTTCGCCAGATATTGAAACGATGACCCGTGCGTTATTGGACATCAACCAAGGAATGTCATCTTCAAGAAATTGATCTATTCCTGGCCCTTGCAAACCAATCGAATTCAACATTCCACTTGGTGTCTCGGCCATACGTGGGGTTGCACGGCCTGAGCGTGGCTTTACGGCTATTGATTTTGTGACAACAGCTCCAATCTCACTGAGCGGAAAGAACTGCGACAACTCTTTACCCGAACTCGCACAACCGCTGGCGGTGAAAATCGGATAAGGAAAATGCTTTGAACCAAATTTGCATCGAAAATCGAAAGCTTGGAATTCTTGGCTCATGGCGCTCCCCATGTGCCTTCCGGAATGGCGCGCGATGATCCCCAGATTACCCGTTCACCATCCATGACTGGACCATCGATGCACGAACGTGTCATCTTGATGATTCCTTTTTCATCTTTTACAGGCAGGACGCAGGTCATACATATTCCAATGCCGCATGCCATGGATTCTTCGACTGCGCACAGATGCATCGTTTGGTGTCGTTGCGAGACTTCTTCTACTGCTTGCAGCATTCCCATGGGACCACATGAATAGATAATTTCACTTTGGTTCTTCTCGATTAAGGATGGCAGGACATCAGTTACTCGACCTTTGATACCAGCACTTCCATCTTCGGTTGTAACAGTCAGCGAGTTGACTGAGCGCTTGCCTTCTAATGGCGCGTAGATCTTTCCGGCAACTGAAGCGCCCAAAACCATATCGACGCGACAACCTCGCTCTTTCAGTACTTCAGCTAGTCCAAAGAGTGGAGCTGAGCCGTAACCTCCGCCAACAAGAAGGGCAGATACTGGCTCTGTTGGTATTCCGAAATGAGTTCCGAGCGGGCCCACCATGTTGACTCGATCATGAATATCAAGAGAAGTTAGCCATTTACTACCTTGCCCGTGTGGAGCGACAACCAGCTCTATTGTTCCGCCATATTGGCCACGATCACTTGCGCGATAGATCGCAAATGCACGACGTAAAATCATTGACGAGTTGGGTCCGCCAACGGAAATTGCAACGAAGTTTCCTGGCCGTGCAAATGCAGCCATCTCTCCCGCCGCGAAAACCATATGGTGATATGCGCCAACTTTCTTGTTTGAGATGATCTCTACATCTCGCTGTTGGGCTTTGCGGTTGATACCGGTCATGTTCGATGCCATTCTTGGATCGCACGCGGAGATAATTGTTCTTTCTGAAGTTCACGAATACCTTCTACCGCCGCCTTTAAGCCAGGCACCGTTGTGATACAAGAGATTGCTCGCTGTACGGAAGCAGTCCTGATCATGCGGCCATCCCGTGCTGCTCCCCTACCGTATGGAGTGTTGATAACGAGGGAAATCCTATTTGCATTGATCAGGTCAACCGCTGAAACTGCGTCCACGTTAGAAACTTTCTCCGCATGTTTTGCAACAAGTTCAGTGTCGATTCCATTGCTGGCTAAGAATGAATGTGTGCCTGCGGTTGCGTACAGGGTGAAGTTCATGTCCTTTAATCCGCGTACAGCTTCAAGTGATGATTCTTTATCTTTATCCGAAAGCGAAATGAAGATAGCCCCAGATTTTGGAAGCGGGCCGAAGGCAGCAATCTGACTCTTTGCAAAAGCAGCGCCAAACGTCGACGCAATGCCCATTACTTCGCCGGTTGATTTCATTTCCGGTCCAAGGACAGAATCCACTCCTTGGCCATCCATTCTTCTAAATCGATTCCACGGCAACACTGCTTCCTTTACCGAAATTCCTCGAGCAATACCTTGTTCTTGCGCAGGCAGTGAACCTACAGAACGTAGTTCGCCAATTGTTTTTCCACTTGCAATGAGAGCCGCTGCCTTTGCGACTTGAACACCAGTCGCTTTACTAACAAATGGAACAGTACGAGATGCCCGGGGGTTTGCTTCAAGCACATACAGTCGAGCTTGAGAAATCGCGAATTGAATGTTGATTAGGCCGCGAACTCCAATTGCTTCGGCTAGTTTCTTCGTTGCATTTGAAATCTCACTCAATAAGGTGTTATCGATTGATTGAGGGGGAATCACGCACGCTGAATCACCTGAATGAACGCCGGCCTCCTCAACGTGTTCCATAACGCCAGCTAGGTACAACTCCTTGCCATCAAAGAGGGCATCCACATCAATTTCAATAGCATCGTCTAGGAATTTATCAATGAGAACTGGATGTTCAGGATTGATCTTCGTGGCAATCTCAATGAACTCGGAAAGCGCTTTATCGTCGTAGACGATCTGCATACCGCGACCACCGAGCACGAATGAAGGGCGCACCAGAACGGGGTACCCAATCTTCGTTGCAACAGCAAGTGCTTCCTCGAAAGAGAAAGCCGTGCCGAATTCAGGAGCTTGAAGTTCCGTTTCGTTTAAGACCTCACCGAAAGCGCCGCGATCTTCCGCTAGATGAATAGCTTCAGGCGTAGTGCCGAGAATCGGGACTCCAGCTTCTTTCAAACCCGCCGCCAGACCCAGAGGGGTTTGGCCACCGAGTTGAACGATTACTCCAGCGATCGGGCCAGCTTTCAACTCTGCTTGGTAAATTTCAAGGACATCCTCGAGCGTTAGCGGCTCGAAGTAGAGTCGATCTGAGGTGTCATAGTCGGTTGAAACTGTCTCCGGATTGCAATTCACCATAATTGTGTCGAAGCCAGCTTCGCTTAAAGCAAAACATGCGTGTACGCAGGAATAATCAAATTCAATCCCCTGGCCGATGCGGTTAGGTCCACTTCCAAGAATGATAATCGCGGGTTTGGTGCGAGGTTTGACCTCTGTTTCAAGATCGTACGACGAGTAATGATAGGGAGTGAACGCTTCGAATTCACCAGCGCAAGTATCGACTGTCTTGTACACCGGATGGAGATCTAATCGGTCGCGCACTTTACGAACTTCACTTGCCGATGACGAACGTAGCTCCGCGATTTGCTGATCTGAAAAGCCCCAGCGTTTCGCTTCTCGCAAGATTTCAAAATTCAAATCAGCGGCGCCTTTGATCTTCACAGCAAGTGCATTAATCTCGTTAATTTGTGTAAGGAACCAGGGGTCAATTCCGCATCGCCTATTCACTTCGTCAACAGATGCTCCTAGCGCAAGAGCGCGTTGGACCTTGATCAATCGATCCTCAGTTGGAACCGAAATTTCATTGAGTAGTGTGGTGAGGTCTTCCTGGATTGACCATGAGAACGTTGCATTCTTCTTCTCTAACGAGCGCATCGCTTTCTGGAGTGCTTCCGGGAAAGATCTACCAAAAGCCATCGCTTCTCCCACGCTCTTCATGGTCGTGGTTAACCGCGGATCAGCTTCCGGAAATTTCTCGAACGCAAATCGTGGGATTTTGACCACGATGTAGTCAAGGGTGGGTTCAAAAGAAGCAGGCGTCTTCTTAGTTATGTCATTGGGAATTTCATCCAGTGAATAACCAATGGCGAGTTTGGTTGCGATTTTTGCAATAGGGAAACCAGTCGCCTTCGACGCCAGCGCACTAGAGCGAGATACACGAGGGTTCATTTCGATCACAACTATGCGGCCATTGCGA
>RFMK01000143.1 GCA_009927705.1 Actinomycetota bacterium
GTGATCACGATTCCTAATCTTTTAACCTTACTTCGCGCGCTCGGGATTCCTATCTTTCTCTATTTGGTTCTGGCAAAAGAAGCGATGGGTTGGGCCGTGTTAACGCTGGTCATCGCGGGAGCAACGGATTACCTCGATGGCAAAGTGGCGCGAGCCTTGAATCAAGAGAGTCGCCTCGGGGAATTGATGGATCCTGCGGTGGATCGTCTCTACATCGCTACGGTTCTGGTCGCGATGTATGTAACTGAATCGCTTCCAATCTGGGTGCTCATTCTCATTATTGCCCGCGACCTCGTACTGGCTTTCTTATTGGTGGTGATGAAAACCCGAGGGATTCCGCCCTTCACCGTTACATATCTTGGAAAGGCAGCAACATTTAATCTGCTCTACGCTCTGCCGTTACTGCTTCTCACGGATACATCGACTGGTTGGGTGCGCGATATCAGCTTCATCTTTGGTTGGGGGTTTGCCGGATGGGGAATCGCGTTATACCTCTGGACCGGAGTGAGTTACGCTGGCTCAGGTTTACGGCAATTGAAAGGAAAGTAAATGTCGAACATTCCCGCTGATCTTCGCTACACAAAAGAGCATGAGTGGGTAAGGGCCTCTTCGGGGAAGAACTTTCATGTCGGAATTACCGATTATGCCCAGAGCGCGCTCGGCGACATTGTCTATATACAACTGCCCAAGGTTGGAGATTCAGTCACTCAGGGCAAAGTGTGCGGTGAGGTTGAATCCACAAAGAGCGTTTCAGAAATCTACGCTCCTCTTACCGGGAAAATTATCGCCGTCAACTCTTCGCTTGATTCAGCTCCGGAAGTTCTCAATACCGACCCCTATGGAGCTGGTTGGATCTTTGAAGTTGAAGTGAATGATGACGCAGAAGTTGGTGCACTTCTCACCTCGGTTGACTATCAAAGCCTCGTTTCCTAAGACATTTATAGCGTTTCCCCGCTTGACTGGTTCTTGGGCTAGCGCCTAGTGTGAGCCTCAAGGTAAAGCTGAGGTTGTAGTTAAAGCCTTAATGTTTTCTTGAGGGGAGTGGCAATGGATCAAGCGCGAGAGCCCGATCTGACCACGACCATCAATCTTGGGGCGCTGCGCTCGGTCTCAGATCATCTTTCAGCACTGCTCGATAAAGCGACGCAGAATGAGCGAGATGTAATTGCGGCGCTACCGGAAGGTTCAGCAATGTTAATCGCTCTCAGTGGTCCATCACGTGGTGCACGATTCTTAATCAATTCGGAGAAGACCACGATTGGGCGATCAACGGAAAACGATATCTTTCTTGATGACATAACCGTCTCGCGGAAACATGCAGAAATCGTTTACACAGGAAAGAAATACACCGTGAAAGATTGTGGAAGCCTCAATGGAACGTATGTTGACGGTTCAGTAAAAGAAGAATCAGAACTGCATGATGGCCTGGAATTGCATATTGGAAAATTTCGACTTCATTTCTTTGTTGGTGGAAAGGTAAGGACATGAGCGTTCCCGCGCGGGCATATCTCAGTATTGGCGAAGTTCTTGGAAAACTAAGAAGTGACTTTCCGGATGTGACAATCTCGAAGATTCGATTCCTTGAATCAGAAGGCTTGATTGAACCCCAACGAACTCCATCGGGATATCGCAAATTCACAACCACAGATCTAGAGCGCTTGCGCTACGTGTTACTTGCTCAGCGTGATCAGTATCTGCCGCTTAAAGTCATCAAAGAGAATTTAGAAGCGATTGATCGTGGACTTCAACCAGCATCGACACCTGGAAATGCTCCGACTCCGCGGTTGGCGACTATTGATGGTTCGTTAGCGCCCAGCGCATTTATTGAGCAAACCGAAATGCGACTCTCACGAGACGAACTTCTCGCTAACAGCGGCATCACAGAAGAACAACTTCTGGAACTTGAGACTTACGGATTAATTCAAATCAGGGGACGGCATTACGATGGTGATGCGTTGACAGTTGCGAAAGTCGTAGCTGAGATTGCAGCTTTTGGGATCGAAGGTCGCCACCTTCGCGCCTTTAAGACTGCCGCAGATCGCGAGGTCGGCCTTGTGGAACAAGTAATCACCCCTCTGCTTCGGCAGAAGAATCCAGAATCAAAAGCACGCGCTCAAGAAGTATCCCGTGAGATTGCATCGTTATCGGTCCGGCTTCACGCCGCCTTGGTTCGATCTGGATTGAATCGCGCCCGATGAATTTCCACGCCCTCGATGTAGTCGGCGTGCGTGTAGAGATGCCTTCCAATCAACCTATTGTTCTTTTGAAAGAAATGGGCGGCGAGCGCTATTTGCCGATATGGATTGGAGCAGTTGAAGCGACCGCTATCGCCTTCGCGCAACAAGGCGTAACACCTCCACGGCCACTCACACATGACCTCATGAAAGACGTTTTGGAAGCGCTCCACGTTTCGATTGATTCCATTCATCTGACCGAACTTCGAGATGGAATCTTCTACGCACTGCTGAACCTCCAAGGCGGTGTGACGGTATCGGCTCGTCCGAGCGATGCGATTGCCCTGGCACTACGAACTGGCGCTCCAATTCTGGCGAGTGAGGCGTTGATGAGCGATGCTGGTATTGAAATTCCTAATCAAGCAGAGGACGAAGTTGAGAAGTTCAAAGAGTTCCTTGATCAGATCAACCCCGAGGACTTTGCCAGCTAGAAGCCACAGGGGAGGGCCCTCCGATTACAACGTTGAGGGTTGGCGTAGCGAATGTATAAGACTCAATCTCTACTTGAGGTTTTGAGTGTGTCGGTCGTTGAATCGACCGCGCAAGCCACGTACCGTACCGCTATTGCTCTCCCCAGCGATGATAGTGAGGCTTCCCATGAACGACGATACGCAGCGAACTGATCTCCAACTCGGTTATCGCGGCGCATCTGCTTGTACAGCCGCTGGAATTTCGTATCGCCAATTGGATTACTGGGCTCGAACGGGTTTGGTGGAACCAACAGTCCGTGGAGCATCTGGGTCGGGTAGCGCTCGTCTCTACGGCTTCAAAGATATTCTCGTATTGAAAATCGTCAAACGGCTTCTGGACACTGGAGTATCGCTTCAAAATATTCGTAGCGCAGTCACGCACTTACGAGAGCGCGGAGTGGATGATTTAGCTCGCATCACACTCATGAGCGATGGCGCCTCAATCTATGAATGCACCAACTCCGAGGAAATCTTTGATTTATTGCAGGGGGGCCAAGGAGTTTTTGGCATCGCTATCGGAAAAGTCTGGAATGAGGTCGAAGGATCTTTATCTCATCTTCAGGCGGAGAATCTCAGCGATGGTTCGACAGTCACAAGTGAAGCATCTAACGATGAATTAGCTGCCCGTAGGAAGTTACGCGGGGCGTAAAAGAGCCCCACCCCTTATTCTTCTCGCCATGACTAGGCGAGGATTTTCAGATCGGCATATTGGTCCATCGCCAGATCAAACCTCAACCATGCTTCACGAGTTGGGTTATTCCGATCTCCAATCATTTGTAAACGCCGTGTTGCCTGACACCATTAAGCTGAAGGAACGTTTCGGACAGTTATTGCCGAAACCAATTTCCGAAGTTGAAGTTATCAAAGAACTTCGAAAAATGGCTAATGAGAATGTGATTAATCATTCGATGATAGGCATGGGTTATTACGGAACAATAACACCGCCGGTTGTCCTGCGAAATGTTCTAGAGAATCCAGCTTGGTACACCGCTTATACGCCGTATCAACCGGAAATTAGCCAAGGGCGTCTAGAAGCGCTTTTCGCATTCCAAACGATGGTGAGTGATTTAACCGGCTTGCCGATTTGTAATGCATCTATGCTCGACGAAGGCACGGCGGCGGCGGAAGCTATGACGCTCGCGCGACGCAGCTCTTCGGCCGATGATGAAGCAGTATTTCTCATTGATTCGCGGGTGCATCCACAAACCCAATCAGTAGTAATAACGCGGGCAAAACCATTGAAGATTTCAGTCAAGGTCATAGATATTGTCGAACATAATGATTTCAGCAATTGCTTCGGAGTTTTGGTGCAATATCCAGATACCTTCGGTTCGTTGCCTGATTTTGAATCTGTAGTTACTAAGGTTCATGCATCATCGGGACTTGTGATCATGGCAACCGATCTCCTTGCTTTGACATTGATCAAATCACCGGGGGAGTGGGGAGCAGATATCGCAGTTGGTTCCGCGCAGCGTTTTGGAGTTCCGATGGGATTTGGCGGACCACATGCAGGATTCCTCGCTGTTCGACAAGGTCTCGAACGCTCACTTCCTGGTCGACTTGTTGGTCAGAGTATCGACTCTCACGGTAATCCAGCGCTCCGCCTTGCTCTGCAAACGCGCGAACAACATATTCGACGAGATAAAGCAACGAGCAATATCTGTACCGCACAGGTTTTGCTAGCAGTTATTTCGGCCTTCTATGCAGCATGGCACGGTCCAGACGGTCTTAAGGAAATAGCAGTGCAAGTTCACAGTAAGGCTCGGAATTTCGCCGCCGCGATCAAAGCAAGCGGGTTCGAATTGATGTCACCTCATTTCTTTGACACGGTATCGTTCTTTGCATCGAATGCTGAAGCGCTTGTTGAGTCGGCAATGAAAGCTGGAATCAATGTTCGGCGAATTGAAGGCGGCGTAAGTGTTGCCTTTGATGAATGTGTGAGTGAATCAACTATTGAAAAGTTATGCAAGGTTTGGGCGTTACATAGAAATTCAAACGATACTTTTGGTGCGATTCCTGCCGTTCGGCAAACTTCGTATCTCCAGCACCCAATCTTCAATTCATATCACTCAGAAACTTCGATGTTGCGATACATCCGTTCGCTTTCGGATCGCGATTTAGCTCTTGATCGCACCATGATTCCGTTAGGTTCGTGCACGATGAAACTGAACGCAACCACGGAGATGGAGTCCATTACCTGGCCAGAGTTTGCGCACCTTCATCCCTTTGCTCCGGCAGCCCAAAGCCAAGGAACACGTCGCTTAATTTCGGAATTGAGTAAGTGGTTGGTGGATATCACAGGTTACGACGCAGTTTCTCTCCAACCGAATGCGGGCTCTCAAGGTGAATTCGCCGGCTTGCTTGCAATTAAGAACTATCTGGAAGGCAACGGGGAAGGGGAGCGGGATATTTGTTTGATTCCCTCCAGCGCCCATGGCACAAATGCTGCCAGCGCCGTGATGGCTGGCATGCGTGTTGTGGTGGTTGCCTGCGATGAACACGGAAACGTTTCACTTGAGGATTTGAAGGCGAAGATAGAGGAATACCACGGGAAATTGGCCGCGTTGATGGTCACTTACCCATCAACTCACGGAGTCTTCGAATCTGACATCACCACGATTTGTTCTCTGGTGCATGAGGCCGGAGGTCAGGTCTATGTCGATGGCGCAAATCTCAATGCGCTGGTCGGTCTGGCGCAACCAGGAAAATTTGGAGCTGATGTTTCGCATTTGAATTTGCATAAGACCTTCTGCATTCCTCATGGTGGTGGGGGACCTGGAGTTGGACCTGTCATTGCCCGTAAGCATTTGGCGCCGTACTTACCAAACCATCCGCTCGATGTGACCGCGGGTCCGCTTACGGGCCCCGGGCCGATAAGCGCAGCGCCTTTTGGTTCCGCCTTGATTTTGCCAATTTCGTGGTCGTATATACGAATGATGGGCGCCGAAGGACTGACTCGCGCGACTCAAGTGGCGATTCTCTCTGCTAATTACATTGCTAAGAAATTGCAGAGCGCTTTCCCGATTCTTTACACCGGCCAAAATGATCTCATCGCACATGAATGCATTATTGATCTGCGAGATGTCACCAAACGAACTGGCGTCACGGTTGATGATGTCGCAAAACGTCTGATGGATTACGGCTTTCATGCTCCAACCATGAGTTTCCCGGTAGCAGGCACCCTCATGATTGAACCAACGGAGAGCGAAGATATTGCGGAGATCGACCGGTTCATCGCGGCGATGCTCGATATCGCAACTGAGATTGAAGCGATTGAAAAAGGCGAAGTTAAGATTGAAGATTCAGCGCTTCGGCATGCACCTCATACGGCCTCAGATGTCGTGAGCGAAGAATGGAATAGGCCTTATACGCGTCAGCAAGCAGCTTTTCCCGCGGGAAATGACGTTGGTTTGAGTCGACGCGGCAAATACTGGCCAACGGTGGGTCGAATAGATGGGGCGTACGGGGATAGGAATTTGGTTTGCGCCTGCGAACCGATCGAAAGCTTGGCCATCAATTAGTTTTACTTAACATAATGTAATTATCGGTTGATTATCAACCTAACCAAACCAAGAATGAGCGCCAAACCCAGCGCCCAGACCCATGTTCGGAGCTTCTGCGCTGGAGTCTGTAGTTCAGGATTCGTAGCGGTTATTTTCATGGTTAGTTCTTCGGGCGTGAACTGAGGCGCCAGCACAACGATTTTTCCTCGCGAATCAAGGTGAGATGTAAATCCTGTCGTACTGACGACAACGAACTCCCGTTGAGTTTCTGCCGCGCGAGCTCTCGTTATTTGTAATTGCTGAGCAGCTTCCGCACTTTTCCCAAACGTTGCGTTATTCGTCTGGGCAACCATAAAAGTTGATCCCGCCGTCCCCAGTTTTACATGGTCATCATCGAGAACTTCAAAGCAGATCAAGGACTGAAAAGGTAATCCCTTAATTGAATGTTTTACCCATCGATCTCCGGGAACAAAATCGGTCACTTGCTCTGCAAAAGGAGAAATTGCTTCCGCGAGTCGCCGCATGGGCATAAATTCACCAAAAGGGGCGAGATCCTGCTTTACATAGCGACTCACGATCTCTCCGTCCTTTCCAAACAAAATACTCGAGTTAATGGGTCCATGCGACGAACGTTCAACGCCCCCAACCAATAGCGAAGTATCTAGTCCTTGGGCAAGATTTGTGATGAGGAAATTGGCTCTTTCGTTCTTGACTGGATCAACATCAGATGCATTTTCTGGCCAAACATAGAGTTCAGTGCCAGGAACATATGTTGTCGCTTCGACATGCCGTTCGAGCACACGCAGAGCGCGTTCATTGAAGTTGATGCCAAGTTCATCCACGCCACCTTGTATCGCTGTAACTTGGATCGATCTCTCAAAGCTATTGGAAGGAAGCAAGCCAATAATCGACATTGATATGCCGAGCATTAAGAAAAAGGAGAGCAGCGTTTTCAAAGGACTAATGATGAGGAATGCTGCAGATGAAACCAAGAGAGAAATACCTGTGACGCCGACTAAAGGATAAATCCAGGAAATGGAATCCACTTGGGTAAATCCAAGGCGACCCCAACCAAACCCACCAAAGGGTGCTTTCATTCGCATCAATTCAATAAGAGTGAACAATGTGGAAAAAGTGAGCGCACTCTCCCAGCGACGCTGGAAGCGTATTAATCCGATAAGTGAAAAAATCAGGCTCTCCCCGACAGCTAGAACCAACCATGGCACGGATCCGACGTAAACAGAACTCCAATGAAGCAATGGCAAGAAGAAAGAAAGCCCTGCTAATCCCGCATATGTCATCCGTTGACCGAGACTTTTATCGCAGAGAATCCGAAACAGTATCGCTGCAGCGAGGTAAGGCGTAAACCAAAGTTCAAATGGTGCAAAACCAGCAAAGAACAACAAACCAGATACGAGAGCAAAAAGGACAGTTACCATTTCAAAGCTGATATCAATCGATCGACACTTGCCCCTAAGCCATAGTCCTTCTTCATGCTCTCAAGATATTTTCTATCCTGGGGTTCGCTGGGCAGCTTCAATTCGACGGATGGCAAACGAATATCAGTAGCACATGTAACAAGTTTCTCAGCAATACGGGCATAATCTATGTCAGCAAGAATCTTTTTCCGATGAGTCGGATGCAGACGATCATCTTCTTTATTCGCGGCATCGATAACTTCGCTCATAGATGAGAATGATTGTGCAATTGCTGCTGCCCCCTTTTCGCCAATTCCGCGGATGCCAGGTAGGCCATCCGAAGCATCTCCGCGAATCATCGCGAAGAGTCCATACCTCTCCCCCGGAATTCCATACTTCGCCGCAATCCAGGCTAGGTCAACCAAATCGTGATTACTAATCCCTTTAGCGAGGTATGCAACGGCAACGTTGCGATTGTCGTCTACTAATTGGAATAAATCGCGATCCCCCGTGATGATCCGTATAGGACCTTTTTCGGTCTTTGAGTAAGTTGCAATAACATCGTCGGCTTCATAGTCATCCACACCCACGAGCGGAATTCCGGATGCTTCAAAGAAATCAAGTATCAACGGAATCTGTGGGGTAAGCAGATCCGGCTCTAACTCTTCTTCGCCTTCATCATCTACACGATTAGCTTTGTATTCAGGAAAAAGATCGACCCGCCAACTAGGGCGCCAGTCTCCGTCGAGGCAAAGCACTAAGCGATCAGGTTGATATTGGTTCACCAATCTAGCGGTCATATCGATGAAACCTTTTACCGCGTTTATCGGTTCCCCTTGCGGCGAACGGAGCGTATCGGGCATGCCGTAGTAAGCGCGATACCAGAGAGATGCGCTATCAATGAGTGCCAACGTCATGCAATCACCGCCGCATAGGCAATAACGCCACGGTCAATTCTCTTTATCGCATCTCGAACTACATTGTGCATCAGAGGTTGTGCATCCAAAAGTTGACCCAAGAGATCGATGATCTGACGAATACAACGCACAAAGTCTCCCACTGTTATCTCAGTCTCGCGGAGAATCGTCTGAAGACTATGTCCATTTGCCCAACGATACGAGCTCCATGCGAGGTCAAAATTCGGTTCGCGTTGAGACGAAATTCCAAATGACTCTTCAAGCATCACTATTCGACTCCACATTCTCGCTACCTCAGGAACGAGTATTTCGATAGATTTTGGCAGACGTGGAGTGCGGCTTCTCTCCCCTCTTCCTTCATATATTAAGGATGAAAGAACTCCTACCAACTCAGGGGCTCCGATTTCATTGAGAACTTTGGAATTCAGTAATTCGGCAAGCAATAAATCGCTCTCAGCATAAATCTTCGTCAATAACTCACCTTGCGGAGTCAGAGAATCGCCTTTCAGGTACGACAATTCAGTCAGAACTTCCGAAACGCGATCGAATGTCCTGGGAATGACATTTGTTCGACTCTCCATACGATTAGTCAATCCACGCGATTCTTTCTCTAACCGCGCTGCTTTCTCGAAGTTTCGAGCATGGCTTTCACGATCTGGACATTGATGTGAAGGATGTGATTTGAGAATTCTTCGATGCTCAGAGATTTCTTCCTCTATTGCAGCGTAAATCTTCTTTCGACTTCCGGAGACACGACGTGAACTGTATGAATCTTCAAGCTCTTTGATGCTAAATCGATGGGACATGTAATCGGCCATATCGCCTAAATGGCATGCGGCATCACCGCGAAGGGATTGAATCGCGTGTTGGTTCTTTTCAATCTGTCGCGCTAACCCAACAACTGCTTTGTCAGCTTGGAATTGAGCGAAAGAGAAACCTAGAGATTTGCGGGCTCGTTCCCGTCCAAATCGGTCAATCAGATTGGCCGTCATGTTGTACGTTGGAGAAAACGAAGATTTCAACGGATATGTTCGAGTGCTTGCCAAACCAGCCGCCATCGAACTATCGATCTGCTCACTCCACATCACAATCGCATTGCCCTCAATATCGATTCCCCGCCGACCCGCACGTCCAGTTAATTGGGTGTACTCCCCCGGCGAGATTGGCGCATGAGTCTCTCCGTTCCATTTGATTAACTTTTCAAGGAAGACGGTTCGAGCTGGCATATTGATGCCTAAGGCCAAGGTTTCAGTGGCGAAGACAACCTTTAACAAACCTCGCTGAAAGAGTTCTTCAATTGTTTCTTTAAACATGGGCAATAGACCCGCGTGGTGCGAGGCTATTCCACGTTCGAGCGCTTGGCACCACTCATAGAATCCCAGAACGCCAAAGTCTTCGGTACTCAACTCGCTAGTACGTCGTGCGATGACCGAGCGAATGAGCTCCTTCTCATCTGAATTGGTCAGCGAGATACCTTCTTTGATGCATTGAGAGACAGCCGCATCACATCCGGCCCTAGAAAAGATGAAATAAATTACCGGCAAAAATTCCCGCTCATGCAACTTCGCGATTATTTCAGGACGAGATAGAGTTTTGATAACCGAATAGTTCTTCTGTTGCCAACCTCTATTACTGCCTCGCGAATCTCCTCCTGGAATTCGACGTGCGGAATTGCGCTCAAGTCTGACTAATTCAGGATTAACTCGTCCGTCATCGACAAAAAGATCCAGTAGACGATTTCCAATCAGAATATGTTGGTAAAGAGGAACCGGTCTAATTTCACTCAATATGACTTCAGTTTCGCCACGTACCGTCTTGAGCCATTCACCAAACTCTTCTGCATTGGAGACGGTGGCAGATAAGGAGACTATTTGTATCCGTTCAGGTAGATGAATCAGAATCTCTTCCCAGACCGCACCACGAAACTTGTCTGCTAAGTAATGTACTTCATCCATCACGACATAACCGAGTTCGGAAATAGCTTCCGAATCGGAATAGATCATGTTTCGCAATACTTCGGTAGTCATCACAATGATTCGTGCATTGCTATTTATCGATGAATCTCCTGTGAGTAAGCCGACTTCGGATTCGCCAAAAATCCGAACCAAATCTTGATATTTCTGATTCGAGAGAGCTTTGATGGGTGTTGTGTAGAAGCAACGATTGCCGTGATGTTCGGCAAGGAATGTTGCGAACTCTCCAACAATAGTCTTGCCGGCTCCCGTCGGGGCCGCGACGAGAACACTCTTCCCATCTTCCAGATGCTGACAGCCAAGACGTTGAAAATCATCGAGCGGAAATTCATATTGGGTCATGAACTGAGCGGTGAGCGGATGGCGCTGCCGATTTTTCGCTGCAGCGTACTTTTCCGCTGGGCTCATCGTTCGTTCTCGCGTCATCAATTCCGCCAAGTTGTGAGAGTCCCAGCAGAAATCTCTGCGGTGATTGGTAATTCTCCAATGCGCTCGCCATCTGCGTATGCAACTGCGTGTGAATCGATCGTCACTTTCTGACCCCGGATAATTTTCACGGCCGGGTGATTTATATGTGCACCGGAAAAGACTTTGGGAAATACCTTGAGGAATTCCAGCTTCGAAACAGGGCCAAGGAGCATCACATCAAAAAGTCCATCATCGATACGGGCCTCTGGCGTTACTTTCATGCCACCTCCATAGCTCTGTCCATTAGAGACGGCAATCAACATGGCTTCAGTCGTGAATTCGATATCGTCGACTCGAAATCGGTAGCTCTTTGGCTTGAATGTTGAGAGCACCAAGAGGATTGCGATGTTGTATTTCATGCGACCCTTAATCCAACGCATTCTGTTTGCACGCTCGTTAACGACTGAATCGAAACCTGTGCTGAGTATGTCGGCAAAGAATCGATCATTCACTTTTCCCAGATCCACCTTGACTGGCTCGTTATTCAACATCAATTCCAACGAAGATAGTGGATCACGCAGATTTAGATTCAAAGCTCGAGCAAAGTCATTACCAGTACCTGCTGCAACCAGCCCCATGGGAATATTCGATCCTGCTAATTGCTGAATTGCCATATGGACCATTCCATCTCCACCGACAACAATTACGGCTTTTATCTGATCGCGATACGCACTTACAGCAGCTTTGAATTTTGCTTCAGCATCGCGAAAATCAAAGCCTGAGATCTCCATTACTTCATGACCGCGTTCACGCATGAGCGTCAATGATTGCTCTGCATAACGTCTGCCTTTTCCGCCGCCTGAAGTGGGATTGAAAAGCAATAACCACATATTATTCAGGAGTTGGTTCGTCGATTGGAGCTGCCGATTCAATAGGCGCTGCGTCATCGTCTCCGATGGATCGGCTTTTGTGATCGCGACGTTTATCAACAAGGAGGGCAATGCCGCCTGCGCCAAAATACAAGGCAATAAGTGGAACGGCGAGCGCTGCCATGGAAAGTGGATCTGCGGTGGGCGAAAAGGCCGCGACAAAGAAGGTGATGGCAAAGATGGCAAAGCGCCATGGTTTAAGAATTGATTTCCCTGATAAAACCCCAACAAGATTTAAAGAAACCAGAAATACGGGCAACTCGAAAGCTAGACCAAATATAAGGATGAGTCTCAAAACAAAATCCAGATAGTCATCAAACTTGATCAGGTTATTGAGCGACTCAGGAGTGAAACCAAAGAGAACCTTTATCGCCAGAGGCAGAACGTAGTATGCGAGTACAGCGCCAATGCTAAAGAATGGAGTGGCTGCAATGATGAAGAAGATTGAATTGCGTTTTTCTTTACGATGTAACGCAGGCGCGATAAAAGCCCACACTTGGTAAAGCCAAAAAGGTGCTGAGAGAATAACTCCGGTCAGAAATGACACTTTAAGTTGCAGATTGAGCGGTCCAAGCACACCACTTATATAAAGCGCGCCACAACTTGCTGAACCACTTTCTTGTGCCGCTTTGAGATCACACACGGGCGCCGACAATGTAGTGATGATTGCGTTGTATTGGATCCAGCCGATGGCAGAAAAAAGAAAGATGAACAAAGCCGATCGGATAACCCGCTTACGTAGTTCGCGAAGATGATCGAGCAACGGCATCGTGCTTCGATCTTTTCTAGCCATGACTCCCCACTTACTAGTTGTAACTTAATCTGCTCGCCGAGCGAGAGACGAGACTAGTTGGTGGACTTGTCTCCGTCTTGATCCTTCTTCTCTTCCTTATTCAATTCCTTGACTTCACTCTTAAAGATTCGGAGTGAGCGACCTAGAGAACGCGCGGAATCAGGGAGGCGCTTAGCTCCAAATAAGATCACAACTACAAGGATCAAAAGCAACCAGTGCGATGGTTCGCGTAGACCAAACATAATTCCTCACCTTTCGAAGCTTACGAGCGACATCAACGTGCCGACCGAGATACCTAACCTATCACGCCGTATTGATCCAGGGCCGTGGCACATCGTTCTACGATGGCTTGGCGTAATTCACCTGGCTCAGCAAGAACCAATGTATCAGGTTCGCTGATAACGGATCGAACAATCCATTCAGGTTGGAAAACCTTGATTTCGAAGGTGGTTGTTCCCATATCTTCTTGAATTTTGGTGAGAGAAGATTGATTTGCTCGCATAAAATCAGAATCATCTGAGGAAATCTTTATTTTCACGGTTCTTGCATCACCGTCAAAATTACTGTCATCGAAGTGTTCAGTTTCTCTCTCAATGATCTGGGCCGATTTGATCTGCTTCAAATTGAAAGATCGAGGTCCTCGCGCTGTATGACAGAAGGCCTCAAAGATCGTTCTGTCATTGGATAGGGAAATCGATTGTGGAGAAACACGGCGCTTCGTTGAAGTGTCACGGGCAAGATTGTTATAGACCAATTCAACATCCTTGCCACTATTTAGCGCGAGCTCCAATGTTTTCAGAATTTGTCGCTCGCGATCTGCAACGAAATCAATTGCGTTGATTGGAATCTCGGAAGAAAAAGCGGTGCTAATCTTCGCTGAAAGACGTTGGATCTTCTCATAGTTACGATGCGTTGTTGGCGTTAACTCCAAAAGCGTCGCTAAAGCTACTCGGAGGGCAAGAGCTTCCGCTTCGTTGAAATTCCTTGGCATATCCAAATTTTGAGGATCTCTTACAACAACCGAGTCATCATCAAAGGAGATATCAATCAGTTCCAACGGCGTGTACCCAGGTAGCCCGCAAAGAAAAAGCAGATTCAAATCTTTAAGAATCTCTTCTTGAGAGACAGCAAACTCTTGCGAAAGTTCCTTAATCGAGATCCCAGGATTTCTCACGATAAAGGGAACGAGATCTAGTAAACGCAATGCTCGCAACGCGGCGTTTTCAGCCATGCTTAACCTGCGCATTCTTCAATCCAGTGATTACATCATCTCGAAGTCCTTTTGGATTTTGAATCACGAGAACATCGGCGTACCAGAGCGCTTCCCTGAGGGCCGATTCATGGCTATCTGCGCCATATCGGACTAAATCCCAATCCGAACTCCATGTGTCATTCGCTATGGGAAGGATGCTCATTGCGCGGCTTCGAATGTCATTTCCACTGCCTTTGCGAATGAAAGCTTCAACTTCAATCTGAGTTTTGCTGTACATGATTAGGTAATCACGAACATCAAAGTCGTCAGGAATTTCATAACTGGCACGTTTTGCCGAGACTTCTATCGTAGAAACGATGCGGGAGAGCTTGAAGACGCGGATATCTTTTCGATCAAGGTCCTCGCCCACGAGATACCAGGCTCCATGCCAACCACTCATTCCAAGCGGATTAACGCGTCGTAATTGAGCGAGACTCTCATCGGCTTTGAGATATTCGAAGGTCACGGTACTTCGAGCTGCTAACGCTCGAGATAGTTCCACCAATCCATCTGCCGCCAGAATGGGTTCAGCGAAAGATTGTTCAGTATTCGGGAGAATCTTTGTGCGTCCACCAATTCTGCGCAACACACCAGTTGTTACGTTACTGAATTGCGATTCGGTCCACATGCCTAGAGCTGTAGCAAGAATGGAGAGTTCATCAGCATCAAAGGACTCAATTTGAAGTTGAAATTTCTCCCGCTTGATTCGATAACCCTGCTCATCTTCGAATAGTGGATCGTGCGAGGCAACTTCGATCTCAATTCCCATGGAGCGAAGATCATCTTTATCTCGCTCGAACATTCGTTCCTTCGTTTCCTGGCTTCCTGTATATCCCGCTACTTTGCGGAAGATCTCTGACTTTTGGAGGTAGCGAGGAGAAGCCAGTAGCGCCATCGTAAGATTGACCAGTCTCTCGGTTTTAGCGCTTGACATGGGGCGAGATTAGCGCGGAAGGTAGGTAGAAACGCGAGTGAAGTTGCTAGAGTCCGTCCATGACTCGTTCACTTAAATCCCCCGGATTAATTCTGAGTATTTCTGCGCTCTCTTTAGCTTTACTTACTGGATGCTCGACCGATGGAGGCGCTCCATCGGATTCCCCGCGTGGAGATTCCACTTCTTCTACTAATGAATCTGGAGCCAACATGCCCAAAGTTTCGGGTGCTGCAAATGAAGCACCGACAATCTCAGCTCCCACCGGCAACCCTCCAGCGGATTTGGTAACCGAGGATGTTATTGAGGGTTCAGGCAAAGCTGCGATAGCTGATTCAACCTTGACAGTTCATTACACACTGATGGCCTGGTCAACTGGGCAAGTAGTAGAAAGTTCATGGGCAGGAGAGCCTGCAACTTTCGGACTTAACCAAGTAATTACTGGTTGGCAGCAAGGTATTCCAGGGATGAAAGAAGGTGGGCGACGACTTCTCGTAATCCCGCCATCACTTGGTTACGGAGAGGCTGGCGGTGGACCTATCGGTCCAAATGAGACGCTGATTTTCGTCGTGGATCTCATCAAAGTTAGCTAGCGTCGTCGATAACCCCTTTAGAGGGCCGTCTCTTGCGTCGAATTGGTTCCGTGTTAGGAGCCAATCGACGTGAGATGAGAATGAATCCCGTGTGCGCATTCATGGAGTGCATGGGGCGTACTGCAAGTCCTTCGTGGTGCCATGGGCGAAGTAAAGTTTCGAAACTTTCCGGTTCGCTAAAACGCTTCGAATCTTTCAAGGCTTCAGCGATTTTCGACAGTTGCGTTGTGGTCGCGACGTAACAACATATAACTCCCCCAGGTTTGAGCGCCTTATCGGCAAGTTCTACGCATTCCCATGGGGCGAGCATGTCGAGAATTAAGCGGTCGAAGTCATTATTGAACTCGCCATCTTGAATTCGCGAATTAATGAGTTGCCACATTGATTGATGCTCACCAAAATAATTCCGAACGTTCTCGCGGGCATTTTCGAAAAATTCTGCTCTTTCCTCATAAGAAACCAATACCCCGCTTTTTCCGATCGCCCGCAACAACGCAATCGATAAGGAACCGCTACCAGCGCCAGCTTCCAAAACGCGTGCACCCGGAAATACATCGGTAAAACCAACAATTATTGCTGAGTCTTTCGGGTAAACAATCGTGGCACCGCGCGGCATAGACAGTACATAATCATTGTAAAGAGGTCGGAGCACTTGGTACTTCGTACCACTATTACTTTGAACTGTGCTGCCTTCGTCTAGGCCAATGATGTCATTGTGATTGATCCAGCCTTTATGAGAATGCCATTGGCCACCAGCTGAAAGGTAAAACGAGTACATCTTTCCTTTTTCATCCGTCAGTTGAACTCGGTCGCCAGATTGCAACGGACCCCTTCCTAAAGTTCTCATGAGGTCATTGTCTCTCAAGTACTGAATCGAAAAGGCCAGCGATCCCAGTTAACGATAAGCCCTCTAACGTGGGGTGATGAACAACTTTATTACCCATGGGAAGGGAAGAAACATGTGGCAGTCCAATGACGTATGCCCCTGATGAGATAGCAGCATTCATTCCTGTGATGGAATCTTCGATGATTAAACATGAAGTTATGTCAACGGAAAGCGAATCAGCTGCTTTGAGGTATCCCTCTGGGTGAGGTTTTGACTGCGATACATCGCTATCCGAAATTGTTACGTCGAAAAGATTGTCGCCAATACTCTTCAAAGCAGCGTCCATGATGGGACGAGTGGAGGCGCTGACGAGAGCAAGTGGTAGTTGCGCTGATTTCATCTCAGTAATGATGTCAAAAGAACCAGGAGTAAAAGGAACGTGTTGTGCCAACCTCCTCTCCATTCTCTCCAACAACCGCCGCGCGAGTTCCAACGGAGCGATTGAATCTCGATGGATATCGGGTAATTTACTTCGCATATAGGAGTCGACCCGTGTCATCGGACCACCAAGACATTGAATAGCGTCCTCTTCAGTCCATATTGCTCCTAGACTTTCCATCAATTCTCGTTCTTGTTCAATCCATAACGGCTCGCTATCAATGAGCGTTCCATCCATATCCCACAAGACTGCGGAGAAAGGAAAATTACTGGGCATTGAAATACTTTGCTTCGGGGTGATGAACAATAATCGCTGAAGTTGATTGTTCGGGGTGAAGTTGAAATTCTTCAGAAAGAGAAACTGCAATTCTTTCTGGCTCCAAGAGCTCACACAATTGCGTCTGCTGTTCGAGATCCGGACAGGCGGGATAACCAAAACTGTACCGAGATCCGCGATAGCCTTGATCAAGTATTTGATGTAATTCTTCGCTATCGTCCTTTTTGAATCCCAATTCGCTTCGCACTCGTGCGTGCCAATGTTCCGCGAGCGCTTCCGTAAGTTGCACACTTAGTCCATGTAGCTCCAAGTACTCACGATAATTGTTTGCTGCAAAGAGTTTGCCAGTAGCTTCGCTCACGGATTGACCCATTGTCACAATATGGAATGCGACTACGTCAAGTTGATTTGAATCGCGCGATCGGAAGAAATCCGAGATGCAGAATCTACGGTCACGTCGTTGGCGAGGAAAAGTGAATCGGAGACGCTCTTGTCCGTATTTTTCGGGTTCATGATGAGCGATAACTAGATCATTTCCTTCGCTGTAACAAGGAAAATATCCATAAACAACGGCCGCGTTTAACCAACCTTGAGCTTGGGCTTCATTGAGTAGTGCGCGAAGACGAGGTCGACCCTCGTTATGGACCATCTCTTCATAACTAGATTGAGAGCTTTTCATCCCCCATTGCCCGACAAAGAGTGCACGCTCATCGAGCATTGAGCTGTAATCGGCGAGAGGAATGCCCTTTACTACGCGACTTCCCCAAAAAGGCGGAGTCGGCACTTCATTTGTTGTTGAAACATCACTACGCGTGGTGTCAGTAACGCTTGGAGCGTCAGGATTCGTAACGCGAGTACGTCTCTCTTTAAGAGGTGGTAGCGAGACTCCGGGAACTCCCCGCTTTTCGCCCATGATTGTGTCCATCAGAGATAAGCCTTCGAAGGCATCCCGCGCATAACGTACCGTTCCAGGAAACTTTGATGCGAGATCTGATTCAACGAAGGTACGAGTGAGAGCTGCTCCGCCAAGAAGGATGGGCCATTTCATAGCAATGCCACGGTGGTCCAGCTCTTCTAAATTTTCTTTCATAATGACGGTCGACTTCACTAGCAAACCACTCATGCCTATGACATCTACCTTGTTTTCTTCTGCTGCCTCAATAATTTGATTGATTGTTTGTTTGATACCCAGATTCACAACCCTAAATCCATTATTTGTCAGAATGATATCGACCAGATTCTTGCCGATATCGTGAACATCGCCCTTAACCGTGGCTAGAAGTATTGAACCTCGATCAGTTGAGTCGCTCTTTTCCATGAAAGGTTCAAGGAGCGCTACGGCCGTCTTCATAACCTCAGCAGATTGAAGAACGAACGGAAGTTGCATCTCACCTTTACCGAACAACTCGCCAACAGTCTTCATGCCTTCAAGAAGGTAATCATTAATGATGGTCAGTGGCTTGATACCTTCATTTCGGGCGCTGGTTAAATCCTCTTCTAAGCCCTGTTTTTCGCCATCGATGATTCGCTTAACTAAGCGATCCGTAAGTGGCAAGGCAGCTAGCTCAGCGGCTCGAGACTGTCGCGTCGATTTAACTTCAACTCCTTCAAAAAGTTCAAGGAATCGCGCGAGAGGATCGTAGACGCAGTCGCCGTTCTCAAAAGTTCGGCGGTCGTAAATCAAATCTAGCGCTACATCTCGCTGCTCTTCTGGAATTCGCGCCATGGGTGTGATTTTCGATGGGTGAACGATTGCGCTATCGAGACCCGCCTTCACTGCTTCTGAGAGGAAAACCGAGTTAAGAACAATTCGCGCAGCGGGATTTAAACCAAACGAAACATTACTAACACCAAGCGTGGTTTGTACTTGCGGGTACTCAATCTTGAGTTGGCGAATAGCTTCAATGGTTTCGATCGCGTCTCTGCGAGTCTCTTCTTGCCCAGTGGCTATAGGAAAGGTGAGGCAATCAATAATGATGTCCGAAATTGAAATGCTCCAATTTTCATGGAGATCGGTGATTAATCGTCGGGCAACCCGTAATTTCCATTCTCGATCTCGAGCTTGACCTTCCTCGTCAATTGTCAGAGCCACGAGCGCTGCGCCATGTTCCTTGGCGATCGGCATAATTCGTGCGAATCGCGAATTCGGACCCGCTCCATCCTCGTAATTCACTGAATTGATCACGCACCGCCCGCCCAGATGTTCAAGACCTGCTCTTATGACCTCTGGTTCTGTGGAGTCAAGAACGATCGGCAGAGTTGTGGCTGTTGCAAAACGTTGTGCAAGTTCAGTCATGTCGCGCACGCCATCGCGGCCTACGTAATCGACCGATAAGTCGAGCATGTGTGCGCCTTCACGAATTTGATCCTTCGCAATGTCAACGCACGCCTGCCAATCATCTCTATTCAAGGCATCACGGAAAGCTTTCGATCCATTTGCATTCGTTCGCTCTCCAATCGCTAAATATGTTCGATCTTGGCGGAACGGCACGAATTGATAGAGAGATGAAGCACCTGGTTCTATGGTTATTGTCCGCGTTGAAAGTGATCGATTCTTAATCCGGGTGACTACGGCCGCGAGATGTTCAGGTGTCGTGCCACAACACCCACCGATGAGGCCGACCCCGTAGTTATCAACAAAATCCGATAACGCATCAGCCAGCTCGGAGGGCGAGAGCGGATAGTAAGCGCCGCCATCTTTCAGGATGGGTAGACCAGCATTAGGCATGACAGAAATTCCAATGGGCGCTGACTTACTCAAGGTTCGCAGGTGTTCACTCATTTCAGCCGGTCCCGTTGCGCAATTCATTCCTACAAGATCAACGCCGAGCGCCGCTAACGTGGTGAGCGCAGCGCCCACTTCAGAGCCCAACAACATCGTTCCTGTTGTTTCGACTGTTACCTGAGCGATTAAAACGACGTCGCGATCGCATTCATCAATCGCAATGCGCGCTCCATTTACTGCGGCTTTTGCTTGTAATAAATCTTGTGTAGTTTCGATGAGGAGCGCATCTGATCCGCCGTCAATCAATCCTCGCGCTGCTATTGCGTAAGCATCACGCAATTCTTGATATGTAACGTGTCCCAACGTTGGTAATTTCGTTCCTGGACCTAGTGACCCCAATACCCAACGTGGCGCATCAGGCGTCGAAAAAGAATCAGCAACAGTTCGTGCGATTCGAGCTCCCGATTCGGCCAATTCATAAATCCGCTCTGGGATTCCATATTCACCAAGGTTGGCAAGGTTTGCACCGAAGGTATTCGTTTCAACGGCATCAACACCGGCTTCGAAGTATTGACGGTGGACGCTGGAAACTAGATCAGGCCTTGTTACATTGAGGATTTCATTACAACCTTCGAAACCTTGAAAATCAGCGAGCGACGGGTTCGCCGCTTGAAGCATCGTTCCCATGGCGCCATCAGCAATGACCACGCGATTACCAAGCGCCGTTCTTAACGAACTAGGTGTTCGATTTTTCAGCGCGCTCATTGGTGGGAGTTTATCGTAGGCTCTAGCCATGTTCATTTCCGAGCCATCGTTTGTGCTCCGAGATCCCATCATGATTGCGGCTTTTGAAGGATGGAATGACGCCGGAGAATCAGCTACAGGTGCAGTTTCGCATCTTTTGACGGTCTGGACACATCAACAGCTAGCAATCACAGATCCAGAAGAGTATTACGACTTCCAAGTAAATCGACCAAGTATCCGTGTGGACGCAAAAGTTGTTCGGGAAATCATCTGGCCGAACACAATTGTGTATGCAGTTTCAACGCCGCACTTAAGCAATGATTTCTTGATAGTTAAAGGGATTGAACCTTCAATGCGATGGCGACGTTTTGCTGATGAGCTTCTTGATCTTGCCGATGATTATGAAGTCAAACTTCTCATCACTATGGGTGCACTGTTAGCGGATGCTCCTCATTCGCGACCTATAAGTGTGACGGGCAGTGGTTCACATCCGGATGTTGCCGAACGTCTCGGAGTTGAAATATCTCGATATGAAGGACCAACTGGAATCGTTGGAATTTTGCAAGATGCAGCGAATCGGCGTGATCTTGATGCAGTGTCTTTATGGGCAGCTGTACCACATTACGTTTCAACGCCTCCTTCACCCAAAGCATCCCTTGCTTTAGTCAATGCATTAGAAGATTTCTTGGAGATAAGCATTGCTCAAGGAGATCTGCCAGATAGAGCCAAAACATGGGAAGAGCAAGTTGATCATATGGCGGCCGAAGATTCTGAAGTTGGCGATTACGTCAAACAATTGGAAAATTCTAAAGATGCCAACGAAATCCCAGAGTTGTCGGGCGAACTTTTAGCCCGAGAAGTTGAGCGATTCCTTCGCCGCAATCCAGAAACTTAGAAGGCTAATCCAAGATACGTATCAAGCGCGCGTGAAAGTTCCCCAGCAGAGCCTCCCACTTCCCCAGCTTCAGTCTGTGCGCACCATTTGTTGAGAAGTGCAAAAACTTTTGGTGTATCCAAGTTATCCGATAGTGATTCGGCAATTTGCTTA
This sequence comes from Actinomycetota bacterium, assembly GCA_009927705.1. Taxonomy (GTDB): domain Bacteria; phylum Actinomycetota; class Actinomycetes; order Nanopelagicales; family Nanopelagicaceae; genus MAG-120802. The sequence continues at coordinate 21,480 of RFMK01000143.1, forward strand.
ATAAGGTCCGAGGTTGGGGCGACCTCGGTACGAGCTAAACATTGTTCAACTTTTGCGATAAAAGTTTGAGCGGTGTTGAGCAGTTCCGAATTCCACATCCGATCTGATTGATAGTGCGACATGATTAATGCGCATCTAATTACCATCGGAGATACGCCTTGTTGTAAGAGTTTAGAGACAAACACTAAGTTTCCTCGACTCTTACTCATCTTTTCGCCGTCTAGTCCGATCATGCCAGCGTGAATATATGCCTTAGCGAAGGGGAGGTGGGTAAGAGATTCTGCTTGCACGGCGGTCATGTAGTGGTGAGGAAAGATAAGGTCCGATCCTCCACCCTGCATTGTTATTGTCGAAGTTTGCGCAGAAGGTTTGTGGTCAATGTTGCGCATTGCAATTGCTACACATTCGACATGCCAACCCGGACGGCCCTTCCCGAAAGGTGCGCTCCACGAAGGTTCATTGTCACGATGAGCTCGCCAGAGGAGAGGATCAAGTGGGTGGCTTTTACCGGTTCGATCAGGATCTCCCCCGCGCTCACGAAAAATTGCTAACGCCTCATCAATGGGATAAGGGAGTTTCTCCAGCGAACGAGGAACTTTTTTCAAGTCAAGATAGATATCGCCGTCGATATTGTAGGTGAGACCACTTTCAATATGTTCCGAAACTATCTCGATAATTTCCTCCATCGACTCTACTACCCCTTTGTATCGTTGAGGGGGTCGTACTCTGAGCGCAGACATATCTTCCGTGAAAAGATCTATTTGTGAATGAGCGAGCGCTTTCCAATCTTGATTATCTCGTTGTGCGCGCTCTAGGAGTGGATCATCGATATCAGTAATGTTCTCGATGAACCACACGCTGCGCCCTGAGGCCCGCAAATATCGATTGATAAGGTCGAAAGCTAGGTACGTTGCCGCATGTCCGAGATGGGTTGCATCGTATGGTGTGATCCCACATACGTAGATTGAAATCTCATGATCGTCGATAGTGACATGAGATTTCTTGTACGAATCAAGGAGTTTTAAGGGCGGATTAAGGACACCATCCACAGATGGTGGAATCGATACTTCTGGCCAACTCCGCACCACGCCATCGTACAAAGGTTTATCTCTGAAGATGGGTGAAAGAACTATCGACGATACTTTTGTCGGATTAGACAGGTGGCCAAGGCACGGCGGGCCATTGGTCAGAGGGCTGAGGGAAACCTTCTGATTCTAAGGTCTGGATTCGCTGGATTATGGCAGCGATTTCGATCTCCGTCAGCAATTCAGTCAATGTTGCACTTTCGGAGATGAAACCGCGAACCAGAGAGAGTTTTTCCTTCTCCTCGTCATTAAGAGGAGTGCCAGCAAATTGCCAGATCACAGTGCGTAATTTGAATTCTTCATGAAAGGTTACGCCATGATCACATCCATAAACCTCTCTCCGCGAGATTGGGAGAATGTGTCCGAATTTGCGATCTGTATTATTAACAACTACATCAAACAGCGCGATGTTTCGGATTGAAGGCTCGCTACTCTGTCCAAGTTCGATGAAATCAATGTTTTCATCAATAACTATCCATTGTTGTACAGCGCCAATACCAAATGGTCCTTCCCGCATGACTGTGGTTGGAACGCAATGGAAACCTCCAGCCTCACTTATGAGATAGCTGGCAACTTCACGGGAGGCCAGATTTCCATCTGGAAAATCCCAAAGCGGTCTCTCTCCTGCTATTGGTTTGTAAACCACCGCCAATTCCACTGATTCATCGGTAACAATCTTCGCAAAAAGCGTGGCATTTGAAGCATCAACCAATCGACCTTCAACGACGAGTTCACCAGACAATAGTCTTTCCGAACTTTGTAATGTCATCGTGACTTCAATTAATTGGCTCGAGGGCAGATATGGCCATCAATATTGATTGGTCCACCACAAAGCATGCATGGCTGGCGACCAGCTTTGATTACTGAAACAGATCGGGCTACGAAACTGCGCACTTGTATCGGGGTAAGAGTTAGTCGAACAATCGCTGGAGCACCGTCGGTTGTGTCGCTGACGATTTCTTCGAAGATATCTTCTGATTCATCCCCCGACATGGCTTGGCCCTCAAAGCGAATAAGTTGGGTATCAAATTGCCAGGTAATTGCCATCACGCCGAGTGCAAATTCAGACTCTATAGGTGATTCAAGCGGATCAGCATCTCTCACCAGTCCGCCTTGGGTAGCTCTCGCATCTTTGAGAATTTCAGCAAAGCGCTCAGTAAGCGCCTGTGCTTGTGCTTTTTCTAGAGCGAAAGTGAAGTTTTGGCCGGCTTTTCTAACTTGGATGTAGAAGGCTCGCTCACCGGGTTGGCCGACGGTCCCTAAAACAAATCGATCGACCATATCCAGGTTATAGACACGTCTAGACACCCGCGCCTCCCCCAATAACTTTTCGGTGTTTGATTTTGTTAGTTCTCCGTTTCGCAATCCCATTTTTCGCGATACGCGTATTAGCGCGAACAACCGTCCTTGATTTCGCAGTCCAATGAATTTCTGATAGTGAACATGTATCCACAACAAAACGTTGGAAATTATCCAGCGGTCCACCATTTGAAAGTTGAAGTGCGAATTTTATGATGTCTCCATGGGAGACGATTAAAATAGTTTCATCGGGATAATTACGTACGAGGGATTTCAACCCTCTTTCCACTCTTGAAGCGGCGCGTGCGAAGCTTTCACCTTGAGGGAAAGTAAAGGAAAGCGGTTTAGATTGAATAGTCTTCCAAGATTTTTCTTTAACTAATTCCTTCAACTTCCGACCACTCCACAAGCCGTAATCCATCTCAATAAAAAGCGGTTCAAGGCGGATCCGCTTGCGGCGATCACTAGCGATTCCGTCAATGGTTTCCAAACACCGTGGGAGGGGACTTGAAAGAATCCGATCGATGCGTTGATCTTTGAGAGCAACCACCAATGAACGAACCTGCCTTTTTCCCGTTTTGGAGAGCGTCACACCTTCCAACCTTCCGGCAAGTATTCCCGAATCATTGGCAGTCGAGTGAGCATGACGTAGTAGAAGAAAGGTCGTCATGTTCGTAGGTTATGTCATTGTTCGCGATTATGTGATGCTAAGGTCTTTTCATGGAGCAGCGCCAACTTGGTCGATCAGGAGTGCGCATCACCCGTATCGGGCTCGGAACAATGACCTGGGGTCGCGATACAGATGAACATGAGGCTGCCGAACAGTTGAGATTCTTCCTCGATGCAGGCGGCAACTTTATTGATACCGCAGCTGTCTACGGGGACGGTGATTCAGAGCGAGTTCTAGGTGGCCTGCTCGACGTTCTCATTCCTCGTGATGAAGTGGTTATTGCCACGAAAGCAGGAATCAGCTTCAAGACCGGCGAACGAAGAGTCGACAACTCCCGAACATCGTTGCTTGCAGATCTCGACAAATCTCTCACCCGTCTTGGCACCGACTATGTTGATTTGTGGCAGATCCATACGTGGGATCCATCTACGCCATTAGATGAAACTCTTGGCGCAATGGATTACGCGCTGAGTTCTGGAAAAGCTAGACACGTAGGTATTTCGAACTTCTCTGGTTGGCAACTCGCACGAAGCGTTACGCTGCAAAATCCCCTCTTTGGTAAAGCACCAATAGTCAGTACCCAGAACGAATATTCTCTGCTTCGTAGAAATGTTGAACGAGAGGTGATTCCAGGCTCTATTGAATTGGGTGTTGGCTTCCTCGCATGGTCGCCATTGGGGCGCGGAGTTCTCACCGGAAAGTATCGCGGTGGAATGCCCTCTGATTCTCGCGGAGCAAGTCCACATTTCTCTTCATTTATTTCACCTTATTTGGATGAGCGATCATCTCGAATCGTCGAAGCAGTAATGGTCGCAGCCGATGGGCTGGGATTATCGCCCCTAGAAGTTTCCCTTGCTTGGGTACGGGATTGTCCAGGAGTGACGTCCGCAATTATCGGTGCCCGAACTGGAGCCCAATTGCGTGGCGCTTTAAGCGCGGAGTCTGTAACGCTTCCTATACCTGTACGTGAAGCACTTGATGATGTCTCAGCAGAATAAAACCTGCGAGCGGAATCAAGGTTCTACGCGTTAGCCAGGAAGTGTTGTAGCGAACGCGCACCGAAAGTTAGTGAATCAACCGGAACGCGCTCATCAACACCGTGGAATAACGCCAAGAAATCAAGTTCCGGTGGCAACTTCAATGGACTAAAACCATAACCAGCGAGTCCCAATTTCGCGAGCGCCTTGTTATCTGTCCCACCACTCATCAGGTAAGGAACTGGGATGCCCTCTGGGTCTTCTGATTTAATGGCTTCAATCATTCGCTCAACTAAGGGGCCAGAAAAATCCACTTCTAATGGGATATCTGAGACCAAACTTTCAACCGTAACGTGATCTCCTGCCAAATGCTTAACAGTTTCCAGCAATTCTTTCTCATAGCCAGGCAAGGTTCGTCCATCGACTACTGCGCTGGCAGTTTGAGGAATCACATTTGCTTTATATCCCGCTTCGAGCATGGAGGGGTTGGCAGTGTTATTCAGCGTTGCACCTAACATTCTCGAGATGGAACCAAGTTCACTCAGCACGGGTGACAAATCATTGCTGTCGTACTTCTTTCCCGTTAACTCCGCAACTTTCTTCAAGAATGCTTCATTTGTTTTTGTGATTCTTTGTGGCCAGGTGTAATTACCAATTCTAGAAATCGCATCGGCAAGACGAGTGACTGCATTTTCTCGGTTCACCATGGAACCATGTCCAGCAAGTCCTTGAGCAGTTAACTTCATCCACTCGATACCCTTTTCGGCCGTCTCTATGAGATAGATGCGTTTTCCTGAATTGAGAGTCAATGAGAAACCGCCAACTTCCGAAACTGCCTCAGTACACCCAGCGAAAATCTCAGGATGATTCTGCGCCATCCAACGAGAGCCATAGATTCCGCCCGCTTCTTCGTCGCCGAAGAAGACGATGACCATTGATCGCTTAGGTTTGAATCCGTGGCGAGCCCAGAGTCGAAAAACGCCAAGAATCATCGCATCCATATTTTTCATATCAACTGCGCCTCGACCCCAAATGCATCCATCTTTGATAACGCCGGAGAAAGGATCAACGCTCCAATCAGCAGCATTGGCAGGAACTACATCAATATGTCCATGAACAACCAGGCCGGGAAGAGTTGGATCACTCCCCTCAAATCGTGCAACGACAGAACAACGCTTCGGCGCACTTTCATAGATCGTGGTGGTTATGCCTACTTCATTGAGTTTTGCGGCAACGTAGGCTGCCGCAGCTTCTTCGTCACCTTTTCCTTCGCCAAAATTTACGCTGGGAATCTGAATCAATTCTTGGCAGAGGGTGATGACATCACGC
>RFMK01000063.1 GCA_009927705.1 Actinomycetota bacterium
CCCATTGAAATTGATTGAAGATGAAAGTCATGTTGGCCTGTATGTCAATTATGAAAAAGAGACTATGCAAGATGCGATGAATTTACTGAAGGCTTAAGGTGCGTTCAACGTAACTGAAGCGCCATCGACGCCCCATTTGTTATTGCGCAGCGAAAGTATGTACTCCATTTTGTACTCAATTGATTGATTATCTGAAAGGCGCAATTCAAAAAGAAAGAGTTCACCATTCTTCTCACAGGACAAAATCTTGTAATCCTTGATATCGAGGAGCATTGTGTATTGAGACATAATGACTGCGGCAAAACTCTCGAGATCATTTGCATTCTTGAACTCTGCAGAAGCGTAGGAATAAGCCTTATCTGGCTCAGATTCACCAAATGCAGCAAGCTGTCCGGCAATCCAAGCTGATCCTCCCTGCAACTCTTCGTTAGAACATGTTGGTGTTGGCTGAACGATAGAGTCAAGGTTTGAATTGTTCGGATTACTTTTTTCTGACGGCGCGGAGCAAGAAGTGACAAATATGATCAGCGCAAAGAAAGTAATTGTTCGCCTCATCAGCCAAGTATGGCGAAGAGAGTTAGTTAACCCAATAGGGGACGAAGTTCCACTTTCCGATTACAAGCAATCGAGCCCTTCATTGCGAGCTCTTCAGCTATTTCCCTGCTTGGGACATCGATGATCCAAAAACCACTAAAAAATTCATCGCCTTTATGGAAAGGACCATCGGTACGAACCTGAGCGTAATTGCGATTATCGAAGACGATTGCTTTAGAAGGTGCGTCAATACCCCCAGCAAATACGCGGTAACCAGAATTCACCATTTCAACATTGATGGCATCAATCGCAGCGATTTCTTCCGGCGTGTGCGGAGAGCGAGTTTGAGTATCAATCACAGAGATAAGGAAACGCATGGAAGTGAGAATACATAGAGCCCGCGGTATTCTTCAAGTATGGAAATCAAGTATAAGACTTCAGCCTGGACGCTCATTGTTGCTGCAGTATCTGGATTCTTGGCATCCTTCATCCTTACTTATGACAAATTCAAAGTTCTGAAAGATTCGGGATATACGCCTTCGTGCAATATCAACTCAACCTTGAATTGCAAGAGCGTGATGCTCTCAAAGCAAGCAGAGGTCTTTGGCTTTCCTAACTCGTTAATCGGTGTTGCTACATTTGCGATGATGTTGGTAATTGCGGTCGCGCTTTTCTTTGGTGTCCGTTTCCCGAAAATTTTCTGGCAACTTGTTCTTGCTGGCACGGCTCTCGCCGTGATCTTCTGTCACTGGTTAGCATTTCAAACAACATTCATCATCGGTGCGCTCTGCCCATATTGCATGGTGGCTTGGTTTGCGACACTTTTAGTTCTTTCGGTTGCGTTCCGAGAACTCATCCAATTCAAACGTGACTCATTGACTGACGAATCATCAATTGAAGCCACGGAAACAATCCAAAAATGGATGGTTCCTTTCCATCTCCTTTGGGCAGCCTTGTTGATTGGATCTGCTTTCCTCGGGGTCTAAATGGCCACAATAACCAAAGTTTTGGTGAGTGGGTTCGAGCCTTTTGGTGGCGCGAAACTCAATCCGTCTGAACTCCTTGTTGCTGAACTAAAAAGAATTGAATTTAAGAACCTAGAACTTTCTACGATCATCCTTCCAGTTGAGTTCGGTCGCGCTTCCGAAATACTTCTCCGCACCATAAGAGAAGAGAAACCAGCAGTTGTCATTGCATTTGGCCAAGCTGAAGGTCGTACTGCAATAACCCCAGAGAAAATTGCAATCAACCTCGATGACGCACGTATTCCTGACAATTCAGGGGATCAACGTAAGAACCAAGTTATTGATAAAGGCGGAAGCGATGGATACTTCTCCACACTCCCCGTCGAGGCCATGGTTGATGCGATGAAGGCTGTCGGCTACCCCGCGGAGATATCTCTCTCTGCAGGAGCTTTCGTATGTAATCACGTCTTCTATTCACTGCAGCGAGCGTTAATTGGCACAGGTATCCGCTCAGGATTCGTGCACTTGCCGTTAGTAAATGAACAGGCGGCTGAGTTCCCAGGTAAGTTCACAATGGAACTGAGTGCGATGGTGAAGGCTGCTAAAGCCGCAATAATCGCGGCGGCAGATTAGTTATTGAAACTTTGGTTAGCGCGATCAAGATCAGCTTGGAAATCAACTTCAACCGCAAACAAATCTGAGATATCAACCGGCTCGATTTCAATTCCAGCTTTCTCGATAGCCAATTCGAGCCCTCGTTCGAAGTAATCATTATCAGCACACTCGTCAAGATATTGAATTGCAACTGCTTTATGGTGGCGAGATATGAAATTAATGCCTACCGCTTCACCAAGTGCGTTCTTTACTTGCTTTGAGAGAGCGTTGATATTTCCACGAGCATCTACGGTGTATTTCACTTCTTCTTCAGCGGTTGCAGAAGTATTGACGCAAACAAACGACTTCTCACCACGTATGCGATCTGTGACTCTCTCCAAGACGCGGGAATCAAAGACAACATCACCATTAAGCCATAAAACACCGCTGTCATGCGAAGCTCGAAGTGCTTTCAATAAACTCTTCGAAGTATTGGTCTGGTCATAAATCTCGTTGTAGACGAATGTCGCATTTGGATGCGCTTCCATAATCATTTCCATCTTGAAGCCAACCACAATCGTGGTTCTTGCTTCGTCGCCGAAGACTTGAGCCACATTCTCGAGTTGTTGTTGCATGATTGAGCGGCCATCTGCGAGAGGGGTGAGTGGTTTGGGCCACGGTTTTCCAAGACGGGTGCCCATTCCAGCTGCAAGAATCACAACTTGTAGGGCCATAGATTTATACTACAGGAAATGAATCAATCTCTTACTTCGTTGATTGTCAC
>RFMK01000051.1 GCA_009927705.1 Actinomycetota bacterium
AGATAATCCTGAAGGCTTAAATAAGGTGACCATCACCCGCTAGTCTCTCTACGTTTGTTGTGAGAGGATTTTCAAATGGCGCGCACTTCACGTAAACCAAAGCATGTCGAACTTAGTGAAAAGCTCACCAACCGCTTTGCAAAATTAAAGCCACATTCTCAGATCCCGTCTGCACGCCAATTATCGTCAACGTATGGCGTATCAACTATGACAATTCGCCAAGCACTTTCATCATTACAAAGCGATGGTCTCATTTATACCATTCCAGGTTCTGGAACATATGTGTCCGGAGAAAAGCTTTCAAAACGACTGGTGTTTGTCTCGTTCTCGGAAGAGATTCGGGAAAAAGGTATGAAGCCAAGTTCAAAGATTCTAAAGGCTGAACGAGTAGAAGTGACAAACAAAAAACTAGCCAACATCTTACAGATTCCAGTTGGTGATGCTGCATATCGAATCATGAGAGTCAGGCTCGCAGATGGTCTCCCATTAGCAATTGAAGATACTTTTGTTCCCTGCGATAACGCACCTGGGCTCCTAGACCAAGACCTTAAGACATCTTTATATGAGATATTCAAAAATGTATATGAAAAGCCAGTGGTTCGTGCCGATTCGGCGGTCTCGCCAATACTCCTAGATAAGCAACAAGCGGGAATTCTCAAGGCTCCGGTGAACACCCCTTCATTGATGTTCACGTTGACCGCATTTGATATGAGAGGCAGAACGATGGAGCATTGCGTCTCAATAAAGCGAGGAGATAAGTACGACTTTAAGTTTAGTATCCAAGCTTAATTAATTGCTTCTAGGAAATTTTTTGTAAGTAAAAATGGATTAGTGATTGCAGTTCCGATACATACTGTCCAAGCTCCAGCATCAAAGGCTTGAGTTACGTGTTCTGGACGACTAAATCCACCCTCAGCAACTACCGGAATTTTGACTCTCTTTACGAGTTTTTCTACAAGCTTTATATTCGGAAGTGGTGGAGCCGGCTTCTCGGTATAGCCAGATAAAGTTGTGGCGACAGCTTCACAACCTAACGCTTCTGCAACAATGGCTGCTTCGACAGTGTCAACATCAGCAAGAATTGGAATATTTGTCTCGGCACGTACTTGATTGAGAAATTTTTCGAAAGTTACGCCGCCAAGACGCAATCGCTCTGTGGCGTCGACAGCGATAATGGTCGCGCCCGCGGCTTCAAGTTCCAATACATCTTGAACCGAAGGTGTTATATAGATCGGCGAATTATCCGAATACCGTTTTACTAGGCCAAGAATGGGTTTGTCTGTAACTTTGCCAATAGCGGCGACATTTGCAATTCCTTGAGCTCGAATTCCAACCGCACCGGCTTGAATAACTGTCAGTGCTTGAGCAGCAATGAAAGCGGGAGTATCAATTGGGGTGCCGTCGGGAACCTGGCAGGAAACTATCAACCCGCCCTTTACGGAATCGAGTGCCGAAACCTGCTGCGCCCTTGATACAGAAACGTTACGCAAACTCGCCCCCTGAACCCATTGACTTATAGGAACCTTACTATAGTTTTGGTTCACTGGTCTAGAACGGTGTACCGCCGTGTTAGACCAATAGAAACCTTCGGAAGAAAACTGAAAGAGAAAGAGGAGAGATGCGGTTACGCAAATTACTTACGGTTGCAATCGCGGCCGGCGCCCTCGTTGCCGGTTTTGCTGTTGCTCCGGCCCAAGCTGCTACTGAGGTCAAGATGATCCTGTGGCCAGGGCCAGAAGGCGAAGCGATGCAGAAAGTCGTGGATGCCTACAACGCAGGACAAGGCAAGAAGGATGGAGTCGTTGTAAAGCAAGTTTTGCTTAGCCGTGACAATACCTTCGCTAAAGAAGCTGCATTGATGAAAGCAAAGTCCTCCGAATACGATATTTATTTCACCGCTTCGTATTTGGTTGGACAGCACGCTCCATACTTGAGTGAGATCAAGGGAGTAAATGACATGCTTTATCTCAAGGCATCAATTGATGGCTTGAAGGTAAACAAGAAGCAGATGGCGCTTCCTTTAGACACCAGCCTTCACTTTATGTATTACAGAACTGATCTTGTAAGTTCTCTTAGCTCCGCTGCCAATACAGCGAAGTACAAGCAGATCTCAAAGACTGTTCTTGGCAAAGAACTTTCACCCAACACCGATCCTGAAACCTGGAGCTGGGATGATGCTCTCGCAACAGCTGCATTCTTTACACAGAAGTACAATCCAGATTCACCAACGAAGTATGGATATGCACTTCCTGCGAAGAATCTTCTCTACAACACCATGATCTGGAATGACGTTCTATGGGGACTTGGTGGAAATTGGTATAAGAATGGAGCGCCTAATCTCAATACTGCATCTGGTAAGGCTGCGATTGATGTTTATCGAACCATTTACACTAAGGAACTCACCTCCCCTGACTCGTCGCAATGGGAGTACGCAGAAACAAATGCGGCACTCACCTCTGGGAATGCGATGATGGCACTTCAGTGGAATGCTGCTTACTCAGAGTTGAGTAAGACTGGATCCACTTCGGGCAAGGTCGGCATCGCCGCACCTCCTGGAAAAGGACAACGAACACACGTACACGCGCTTGCAGTTGGATTGAATAAATTCAGCAAGAAGCAGGCTGCGGCACAAAAGTGGATGAAATACCTCGCTACCGTTCCTGCGATGAAAAATTACGCAGCAGCTGGTGGAGTTCCATCCATGCCTGAGATCCTCAATACGATGGTTTCAACCAACGCATCATTCGCGAACATCATCACTTACGCAGGTAAGTACGGATACTCCGAGAGCGCTGGCGCACGCGAGTTTGATATCTACGCAAAACTCGCAGAAGTCCTTAGCCCTGCTTGGGTCGGACAGAAGACTGCGGACGAAGTAGCTTCCGTTGCTGACGCAGCGCTGAAGAGTCTACGAAAGTAGAGATAGCTTCTCCGTTCTAAGCAGTTAGAACGAATCAAAGGATGGCTGGCTCGTATGGGTCAGCCATCCTTTATCGTTATAAAAATAGGATTAGGTGATGATCAGACAGCGGAAAGATCGTGTGTCAGCTTTCGTTTTGGCGGCACCGCTTCTTTTGTTCCTATCTGTGCTCGTTGTCTGGCCCATCTACCTTGGAATAAAAACTGCACTTTCCCGAGATCTATTGAGTGAATTTGAGATTACACCAGCAGGTCTAGACAATTTCCGAACAGTTATTGCAGCACCAGATTTTTGGAGCGCACTGAGATTTACCATCATCTTCGCTGTTGTCGTCACAATCGTTGAAGGACTTTTGGGATTTGGACTCGCGTTGATTTTTGATCGTAAATTCCCGGGCAAGCGGACTCTTTTCTCGATGGTTTTGATTCCCATCATGATTGCGCCATCTCTTATGGCTGTTATGTATCGTCTCATTCTCAATGAGAATATTGGTGTTATCCCAGGAGTCTTACAAAAGTTTGGCTGGGAGTTCTCAATCTTCGACCAACGTTACGTCTTCTTCACTCTAGTCACCCTTGATGCTATTCAATACACGTCATTTGCCTTCTTGCTCGTATATGCAGCACTACAGAATATTCCCCAAGAGATTTATGAATCAGCCGCAATTGATGGAGCCCGGTATCGACAGGTTATTTGGCGCATAACCCTTCCAATCCTTAAGCCAGCTCTGGCAATTATTGCAATGCTGCGCCTCATCGATTCGTTTCGAACCTTTGACACCATTTATATCCTCACCGGTGGCGGTCCAGGGATCTCAACACAGACGATTGGTATCTACATATATAAAACAGCATTTATCACCGGAGATTTCGGTCTCGCATCTGCAGCATCTGTGACTCTTGTGTTACTCCTTGCGCCACTTATGCCGAAGATCATTAAGCAGTTCAGGCTGGATATCAAATGAAGCGAAATCTTTGGGCGAGTGGGCTTGCAGCGCTCTTTGCTTTCTTTTTCATGCTTCCACTTATTGGTGCGGTCTATACTTCATTTAGAACTGATAACGCAATTGCAAGTGGTCCTTTCGTGTGGGAATTTGATTCAAAGTTCACTCACTACAAAAATGCTATGGGCGCAGCAGGATATGACTTTGCAAGTTTCTTCCAAAATAGCATTCTCATTTCGATTGGGACCGTTATTCTCACCACCCTAATTAGCTTGCCAGCCGCGTATTCGATTGTCCGACTTGGTTTTGGTGGCGCGTGGCTACTTCGAATTGCATTAAGTCTAAGAATTCTTCCAGCGGTATTTTTCATCATTCCTTTCTATAAACTTTTTACGAATCTCTCGATTGTGGATTCGGTTCGCGGCTTAATTCTCGCCAATACATTTGTGAACATAACCCTTGCATTACTCATATTTTCGAGCACGATTAAAGATTTGCCCTATGAAATCGAAGAAGCGGCGCACGTGGACGGCGCAGGAGTATTTCGGACACTTACAAGTATTGTGTTTCCCTTAATGGGACCAGGTTTGGCAGCTGTTGGGGTACTAACCTTCATCTTTTCTTGGTCTGACTACCTCTTTGCAGTTGTTCTCTCGTCAAGTAATGCAACTCCTGTCACAGTTGGAGCAGCAAACTTTGTTACAAGTTATGGCGTGCGTTGGGGAGATATATCCGCAGCAGTTACATTGTCAGTTTTACCACCATTAATCTTTGCAACTCTAGCTCAGAAATATCTTGTGAAGGGCCTCTCATCAGGAGCTATCAAGGGCTAAGTGCGCCACCATTTCATTAACGGACTCACGTCATTCTTGTATTTCTGGGCCACTAGTGGCGCACCCATTAAATGATCTCCAAGCGCCTCGACATACTCAAATTTCATTGAGCGCTCGAGATTTGAAAGTATTGCGTCTACATAAGTCTTACTTCTTGAGAGACCTCCCTGAATTGCGAGTCGAGGTATAAGTTCATCTCCAGTCTTCACTTTTGACCATGCGGCACTAATTGTTTCGGCTAATCTTGTTGCACCCTCTTCAAGTATCTTGAGGGCACCCTTTTCGCCTTTTTCTGCGCCCACCGCAACCGTTTTAGCAGTGCTAATACAAAGTTGAGAAGCTTCCACGCCAGTTGTGTTTTCAAGAGATTTATATTGACGAAGTTCAGTTGCAAGAAGTTCCACTAGCCCAATCTCATTATCTCGACCATCGAGAGTCGAGATCGCTTTTCTAAGAGCAGATTGTCCTATCCAAAAACCACCTCCAAAATCGCCAAAGATCGGTCCTTTCCCGTCGGCGTGACTAAATCGGCCTTCACAAGATGCAATCGCCACAACGCCACCACCAAGTGTTAAGACCACACCATTACTATCTCCGAGAGCTCCCATATATGAAGCAATACCATCATCCATCACACAAACTTCTTTTGTCTGAAAATACTTTTTGCAAAGCTCACCAAATGGCTCTGGATCACCAACATTTCCTTGCAAGCCCGTCAAACTCAAATAGGCGCTTTCAAATGACTGAGTTGGTATCTCCTTAAAGATTTTCTCGACTGTTACAAGCACTGCCTCAAACGAATTCTTAGCAATGGCAAGACTTGTGATGTGATCTCCAATTTTCACACGGGAGCCAGATTGCCCAAGATCTAGCACGAGATTCATGTTGTCAGTCTAATTGAATAGCGAATAGAGGTTGAAAGGAACTATTCTGCGCCATATAGGAAAACGTCCTCCAAGGAGCATGGTGAGCACATTCAGAATCGCAATCGTTGGCGCGGGTCCGGCTGGTTACTTTGCTGCGCAAGCACTACAGAATTCCCAGACCGACCAACTCACATTCTCTATCGATATGATCGAAAAGCTTCCGACTCCATGGGGCTTAGTTCGAAGCGGTGTTGCGCCTGACCATCCGAAGATCAAGACAGTCTCGAAAGTATTTGAAAAAATAGCCACCACCGAAAGCTTTAAACTCTTTTGCAATGTCGAACTTGGGAAAGACATCACCTTAGAAGAGTTGGAAACAAACTATGACGCTGTAGTCATTGCTTCTGGCTCCAGTCGAGGTCGAAAACTAGGAATCCCAGGCGAAGATCTTCGCGGCTCTTTCTCTGCCGCGGAATTCGTACCCTGGTACAACGCGCACCCTGATTTCGTTGACGTCGACATTGATCTCTCCTGCGATACCGCAGTAGTAATCGGCGCTGGAAATGTAGCGATGGATGTTGCCAGAATGCTTGCTCTAGAACCGAGCGAATTAGATCCCACCGATACTGCCGAACATGCCCTGGAAAGATTGCATAGTTCATCAATCAGAAAAGTACATATCTGTGGTCGTCGAGGACCAGAGCACGCAGCTTTCACATCACCAGAATTACGCGAACTTCCAAAACTTGAACACACCGATGTTCATATCGATCAACACCAAATTCAAGCAGCCAAAGACCGCGCTGAAGCTGAAGGTGAAGTGCCAAAAGATGTTAAATCCAATCTCGATACGATGCTCGCCATTTCTGATGCAGAGAAAAAGAACCATGCCCGCTCTATGTATTTCCACTTTCTTTCAACTCCACTAGAAATTAGAGGAAATAGCAAAGTTGAAGAAGTTATTTTTGGAATAAACGAAGTCAAAGATGGAAAAGTCGTTCCAACGAGTGAAACATTTTCAATCAAGTGTGGGCTGGTCGTGAGCGCAATTGGATACGAGGCAGAAGAAATTGCAGGTCTCAAATACGAGGGTGGTCGAGTTTTAAATATTGATGGGCGAGTAACAGGAAAGCACATCTATGTAGTTGGTTGGGCAAAACGTGGTCCCTCAGGAGTTATTGGAACAAACAAGAGTGATTCCAGCGACGTAGTGAAGTTACTTATCGAAGACCTTAAGGCTCCAAAAAACGGTGCTGATCTTGGTGATATCTTGTCAAAGAGAGGCGTTGTACACATTTCACAGGCGAATTGGGAACTCATCAACCAAGCAGAAGTAGCCGCTGGCGAACCTCATGGAAAGCCCCGCGTGAAATTTACGGACCGAAAGAGAATGCTAGGCTTCGCAGGCTAAATTGCGCCCGTAGCTCAACGGATAGAGCATCTGACTACGGATCAGAAGGTTTGGGGTTCGAATCCCTA
>RFMK01000030.1 GCA_009927705.1 Actinomycetota bacterium
ATTAGTCCAGAGGAGGTGGGGTTAACGCATGCGTCGCTATGAATTAATGGTGATCCTAGATCCCGATCTAGAAGAACGCACAGTCGCACCAAGTCTTGAGACATATCTCAAGATCATCAAAGAATCCGGTGGTCGAGTCGACAAGCTCGATATCTGGGGCAAACGTCGAATGGCATTTCGAAATCCTAAGAAGAGCGAAGGCATCTACGCCGTTGTTGATATGCACTGTGAACCAGCCGCAATCAAAGAGTTGGACCGCCAACTTAACTTGAACGAAGCTGTGCTTCGTACAAAAGTTGTCCGTCCCGAATAAATCCGCACATAAGTAGAGACCACATAAAGTAGATAGAGGATAAAAAATGGCAGCCGGAGATACACAAATCACTCTCGTTGGTAATTTAACTAACGATCCAGAACTTCGCTTCACACCATCAGGTGCTGCAGTCGCAAAGTTCACCGTTGCATCAACACCGCGTTACATGGACCGCCAGACAAATGAATGGAAAGACGGAGATACTCTCTTTCTTAACTGTCAGATTTGGCGCCAAGCAGCCGAGAACGTCGCTGAATCACTCACTCGCGGAATGCGCGTGATTGTTTCTGGTCGTTTGAAGCAGCGTTCATACGAAACCAAAGAGGGCGAAAAGCGCACCGTCTTTGAAGTAGAAGTCGACGAAGTCGGTCCTTCTCTTCGTAACGCAACCGCTAAAGTCACTAAGACCACACGTCAAGGTGGCGGTAACGGCGGCTTCTCCGCACCAACCGAATCTTCTGATGACCCATGGTCATCACCGGCAACTGTTAGCGGCGGCGGATGGACATCCACCACTGCAGACGATCAGCCACCCTTCTAAAACCCCTTAAAAACAGACCATTCCGCGCTAAAAACGCGGGCCCAGAACAAGGAGCACCACAATGGGAGCACGTTCCAACCGAACGCTGAAGCAGAAACCAAAAGTTTCTCCAGCGCTCAATAAGAAATTCAAGAAGAAGCCATGCAGCTTCTGCCG
>RFMK01000029.1 GCA_009927705.1 Actinomycetota bacterium
CGACAAGGTCACATACATCGATTACAAAGATGTCGCGACTCTTCGCAAGTACATCTCTGATCGCGGCAAGATCCGCGCTCGTCGTGTTACTGGCGCATGCACACAACACCAACGCCAAATTGCTGATGCCGTGAAGAACAGCCGCGAAGTTGCGCTTCTTCCTTACACATCAACAGCGCGATAAGGAGAATAGAAAATGAAACTTATTCTCACACGTGAAGTAGCAGGCCTCGGCCATGCTGGTGATGTTGTTACCGTCAAAGATGGTTACGCACGCAATTTCCTCCTTCCACGCGGTTCTGCAATCGCTTGGACAAAAGGTGGCGAAACTCAGATCGCAGGTATCCGTCGTGCCCGCCAAGCTCGCGACATTCGCGACAAGGATCACGCAAACGAAATCAAGACAACTTTGGAAGCAGCAACTCTTGTTGTTAAAGCAAAAGTTGGCTCAACCGGTCGCCTCTTTGGTTCCGTCACTGAAAAAGACATCGCACTTGTCATCAAGAGCGCAACCGGTCTTGATATCGATCGTCACAAGATCAAACTTGTGAAGCATGTAAAGAACCTCGGCAAGCACACCGCAAAGGTCTCTCTCATGACTGGTGTTGCCGCAAACATCACCATCAGCGTTACGGAGTAATTGGGTCACTGAGTAATTAGCTCTACAACTAAAACGGCTCGCGCCTCAAACGCGGGCCGTTATCTCATTTATTGAGAAGTAGAAATAAATCTTTACCCACACCCTCACGCCCCGCTCACCTGCGCTTTTCGCGAGAGCCACAGAGTTACCCACACTTCATCCACAATCTCCACACAGGAAAAGGGCCACTTACCCACAGATTTGCCCCATCTACCCACACCCCTGCGCACAGCGTTTCTCGCGGGATTAGTCCATGTCAGTGCTGACCCAGAAGATACGCACATGAGTCTGGCAGAGGTCCCTAACTACGACGATCGTCGTACGCCAGAATTCGATCGCACACCACCACAAGATTTAGTCGCCGAACAATCTGTTCTCGGCGGAATGTTGTTATCAAAAGATGCGATCGGTGAAGTCGTTGAAATCATCCGTCACCGCGACTTCTACCGTCCCGCACATGAATTAATTTTCGATGTCATCATCGATTTATATGGACGCGGCGAACCTGCTGATGCTGTCACTGTCGCTGCCGAACTCACAAAACGCGGTGAGATTGCACGCGCTGGTGGCGCACCATATTTACACACTTTAATTTCTGCTGTTCCTACCGCCGCTAATGCAA
>RFMK01000061.1 GCA_009927705.1 Actinomycetota bacterium
CGGGTGGCTCTCATCGGTAGCCTTAGGCTGATATGGAAACACCTTTATCTACAGCGAGCGAGATTGCGATCGCAACGCTACGTGAGCGCGCGCCACAAGCTTTCGATCTTGCGGCGCAATTCAAGGCTGCCGGTTTCCGTCTCGCACTCGTTGGTGGGACAGTTCGTGATTCGCTCTTAGGGCGTTTAGGTAACGATTTAGATTTCACCACTAATGCACGTCCCGACGATACAAAGAAGATTTTAAAAAAATGGGCGTCCGATGTATGGGATGTTGGTATCAAGTTTGGAACAATTGGTGCAAATAAAGATAATGTCACGTACGAAATCACAACGTATCGCGCTGATTCTTACGAGAGTGATTCACGTAAACCAGAAGTGAACTTCGGTGATTCAATCGAAGGTGATCTCTTTCGTCGCGACTTCACCGTTAATGCAATGGCGATTGAATTAACCACACAAACTCCAGAATTTATCGACCCACATAACGGCGTTACTGATCTATTAAAGAAAGTATTGCGTACTCCAGGCACACCAGAACTTTCTTTCTCTGATGATCCACTGCGAATGCTCCGAGCTGCGCGATTTGCAGCGCAACTTAATTTCACCATTAGTGATGATGTTATGAGCGCAATGAAAGAGATGGCAGATCGCCTTTCAATCATTTCCGCCGAACGTATCCGCGATGAGTTCATCAAGACCGTGATGTCTGATAACCCACGCTTAGGAATCACAATCTTGGTCGACACCGGTTTATGCGAGAAATTCTTACCCGAGATTCCAAAGTTACGGTTAGAAATTGACGAACATCATCACCATAAAGATGTCTACGAACACACTCTTACTGTGGTCGAACAATCCATTGCGCTCGAAGAGCGCCTTGGCGGACCAAACCTCGTGGCTCGCCTTGCAGCGCTCATGCATGATGTCGGCAAACCCAAGACCCGTGCATTGATTCCTGGTGGTGGCGTTTCTTTCCATCACCACGAAGTTGTTGGTTCGCGCATGACAAAAGAGCGGTTAAAGAAGCTCCGCTTTGATCATGATGTGGTTGAAGATGTCTCACAATTAGTCTTTCTGCACCTACGTTTCCACGGTTATGGCGATGGCGCATGGACAGATTCCGCAGTCCGTCGGTATGTACGCGATGCTGGCGAATTATTGAGCCATCTCCATGTTCTTACCCGCGCAGATTGCACAACTCGTAATAAAAAGAAAGCTGAGAATCTAGCGACGCATTACAACGGTTTAGAAGAGCGGATCACCCAACTCATGGAACAAGAAGAGTTACTAAAGATCCGTCCCGATCTTGATGGTCACGCGATTATGAAGTTACTTGGAATTCCTGCTGGTCCAACGATCGGTAAGGCGTATGACTATTTGCTTGAGCTTCGTCTTGAACATGGACCACTCGGTGAAGAGCGAGCCGAAGACGAACTTCGCAAATGGTGGGCGGAGAACCAGAGTTAAAAGTCGCTATTGAATCGATTGGGGCGTAACACAACAAAGGCAACAAGAACATAAGCAAGTGCGATGAGCGCCGGCAGTACTGAAGAAACTCCATCGGCTGGTAGAACAAATGCAGCGATGATTGCACCAGAAACAATTCCAGCATTTACCATGACGTCATACACCGCAAAGACGCGACCACGGAACTCATCAACAATCTTTGATTGCACAAGCGCATCGTTTGTGACTTTCACTCCTTGTCCCGCCATTCCAGCAAAGAATCCAGTGGCTACAAGGAATAACTCATTCTGATTGAAAGCAAGAAGCACAGGCAATACTGCGCTGGCAAAAAGTGAATATCTAATCCATGCATGGCGACCAAACTTCTTTACCCCGAATGGCGCAATCACCGCACCGATTGTGATTCCGATTCCCGCAATCGTAATTGCAAAAGCAAATCCAGCCAGCCCAGCTTCTGGATTAGCCGGATCATTAAAGGTGTTGCGATTTAGCAACAGCGCCATGAGTGTGAGCGCAGTAAGTCCGCCGCGCTGTACTGCAGTAGCGCTAATACCAAGGAAGCAATCTTTGATCGTTCGCAGGAATTTATAGCCATCAACCATCTCTTGATACGCCGCAACCACGCTCTGTTTCTTTACTTCATGTGGAAGCGGACCTAATTCTTCGCGCTTGAATCGCAGCGCCAATAACCCGGCAATAAAGAAGCATGCCGCACTTAAAGTCACCAAGATTCCATCAGCTTGGTTGGCGCTCATGCTTCCTTCTAAGAGCCCACGAATCCCAATTCCGATTCCGCCACCGAGCACTACAAAAACAGTCCCACCGGTAACTGCAGTCGCGTTAATAGAAACGAGGGTATTTCTTCCTTCAGTTCCAGTTGTATCAATCAGAAGTGGAAGGCCAGCAGAGAGACCAGCCAAGATAAGTCGGTTCACGCCAAATGCGATTAAAACAAAAATTGTGAGTTCTACACCAGTTGCGCCATTGCGAATCAATCCAGCGATAAAGATAAGCGTGAATGCGCGAAATAGATTTGCAAAGAGAATTACTCGCTGTCGCGAAACGCGATCCAGAATTGTTCCCACAAAAGGTCCGACTAAAGAGTAAGGAAGCAAGACCACAGCAAATGCCACGGCTGCAGATTTCGCATCTGGTTGTCGTTCTGGCGAGAAAAGTAAGAATGAGGCGAGCGATGACTGGAAGATTCCGTCAGTGAGTTGTCCCATCCACCGCACAGCCAAGAGACGTCCCACAGAAGTTTTTCGTAAAGCTTCTCGGAATCTCACACGGAAAGCGTAGTTAAGTTTTTCCCTTTATCCTTCACCCATGTGGTCCAAGCGCGCGTATGTTGACTTCGCTCTCAAGAAGCGCGCCACAATCGCAAGTATTTACCGTGGGCTGAACACCACATCTGATGCATGCGATGCCGACCCATATCTACGTCGCGCCGCGAAACACCATGGCCAACTCACTGATCGCGATTGCCCGATGTGTCATAAAGATAAAGTCCACGAACTGCAATACACATTTGGCGACCAACTCGGACAATATTCAGGTCGCATTAAGAGCGATGAAGAATTAGAAGAGATGCAATCTAAATATGGTGAATTCCGCGTTTATGTTGTCGAAGTCTGTTTAGGTTGCGGCTGGAATCACCTCTCCGCCTCATATCTGCTTGGTGATGGCCAAGTCAGAAAGCCGCCACGTAAAGTTAAAACACTCTAGTTCGTTACTCTTAAGCCATGGAATGGCTCCGCAAACGAGGCGCTCGATTCCTTATCCGCATCGGTGGCTTCTTCTTCCTGATTGGCGCCACTGCATTTGCGATTGCTTATTTCACAACCGATGTCCCAGACCCCAATGAATATGTGAACTCCCAAGCCACTGTTATCCAATATGCAAATGGCGATGAAGTTGGACGTATCGGTGCGCAAAATCGAACCATCATTCCGCTAGCAAGAATTCCACTTGATTTGCGTCACGCGGTCTTAGCTGCAGAAGATAAAGGTTTCTACTCCCAAGGCGCATTTAATCCCATCGCAATTTTGCGCGGCGCAATCAACACCGCACTAGGTCGTGGATTACAAGGCGGATCCACCATCACCCAGCAATACGCCAAAACTGCATTCCTCACGCCAGATCGCACCATTCAACGCAAGATCATCGAATTGATCATCGCAATAAAGTTAGAGAATCAATTAAGTAAAGACCAGATCTTCGAAAATTACTTGAACACAATTTATTTTGGTCGCGGCGCATACGGCGTTGAGACCGGCGCCCAGGTTTATTTCGGCCGAAGCGCTGACCAACTCTCTGTCCCGCAGGCCGCGGTGCTTGCTTCAATTCTCCGCTCGCCTGGTTATTACGATCCGGATTATCGAGAGGGAAATAAAGATCGACTCGAAGCGCGCTACAAATATGTCATCAACAACATGCTTGGTGAAGGTTGGATCGAGAAAGCTCAAGCCGAGCGATATCTCAAGAAAGTTCCTACGATTCGTCCTCGCCTCTCTACCGGACAACTTGCCGGAAATAAAGGCCACTTGATTGAAGCGGTTCGTAAAGAACTCAACTCACTTGGATTCCCTGACGAACAATTAATGATTGGTGGATTAATTGTCCGCACTACGCTGGAGAAAGATGCTCAAGTCGCAGCTGAAGCTGCTGTCTTCAACCAAGCACCGAAGAAGGCTCCAGACAATCTTCATATCGGTTTAGTTTCTATCCGTCCTGGCACCGGCGAGATTGTTGCAATGTATGGCGGTAAGGATTACCTCAAGCGCCAACTTAATGACGCGACCCAAGGAATCACCCAAGCGGGATCAACCTTCAAACCTTTCGCGCTCATTGCCGCACTAGAACAAGGAATTTCACTCTCCTCCATCTGGAATGGCGATGGACCAAAGATCTTCGATGACGGAATCGGTCGTCCATATGAAGTTTCTAATTACGGAGATAAATCTTTCGGCGATCTCACGCTTCTTAAAGCGACTGCATCGTCAATCAACACCATCTACGTTCCGCTCGGAATAAAAGTTGGCGCCGATAAAGTTATCGATGCCGCACGCCGCGCGGGAATTCCGGAAACTGTTGCGATGGTGCCATCACCTTCTGTTGTACTTGGCGTTGCAAGCCCACGCGTTATTGATGTTGCTAATTCTTTTGCAACTTTCGCCGCAAATGGTGTTCGCGCTAAACCGTTCATGGTCAAAGAAGTATTAGGCGCCAATAAAGGCGTGCTCTATCAAGCTCGCGTGGAAACCGAACAAGTATTTGATGAAGCGGTGATGGCAGATCTGAATTACGCACTCGGTGAAGTTGTGCGAGCTGGTACCGCATCGGCAGCTTTACGTGACTTTGGCCGGCCCGCTGCAGGCAAGACTGGAACGTCACAATCCAATGCATCTGCCTGGTTCAGTGGTTACACACCACAACTTGCGACCTCCATCGCTTTCTATCGCGATGATGCAACACAATCACTTAATGGAATTGGTGGACTTAACTCTGTGACTGGTGGAAGTTTCCCAGCCCGCATCTGGAGCGCATATATGAAGGGCGCACTTAAAGGACAACCAGAACTTGATTTCGCTCCACCTAGCGCCATCGGTGGCACAACCTCAGCACCGATTCCAGACCCAGTTCCCACAATTTCACCAGCTGCTGCTGCAACTTGGTGTCAGACTGCAAACCTTGAGGGCACAAATAAAGATCTCAAAGACTTCTGTGAGAAAGCGTTGAAGAAGTATCTCTCTCGATAATGACCATCAATAAAAGCCTGCGCATTGCTTTAATCGTCACCCTCATCGCTTCCTTCTTAGCTTTTGGAAAGTTCAACCATTGTCGCAGCGCTGGCTGGGGTAGCCCGGATGTCTATATCCATATGTGTTATTCCGATATCTCAGCTCTCTATGGCGCCCGAGAAATCAATACTGATCAATGGCCTTACGCCTCCACTGATAACTCCGTGGAATATCCCGTGCTTACCGGCATAGTCATGTGGGCCACAGGTCTAGCAATCGATGATCCAGAAGGCTACAAACCATATTTCGATCTCAATATCGCGCTCATCATTCTGTTAATCTTCGCCTCTGTTTTTCTTTTATGGCGATTAAAGCCTGAATTCACGCCACTTTTTCCAATCACACCCGCAGTCTTTGGTTCACTCTTTATAAATTGGGATATCTACGCCGTACTCTTTGCGCTTTTGTCGTTGTATTTCTTCCACGATAAGAAATTTGATCTCTCAGCACTCTTCATGGGAATCGCAATCTCCACAAAGTTTTACCCCGGCGTAATTCTCTTTGGTATGGCACTTATCTTCTGGAATCAAAAAGCGATTGGCACGCTCATTCGATATCTCGCCATCACCGTCGCATCATGGCTAGTAATTAATATTCCAGTTGCGATGAACAATTACGACGGTTGGTTTAGATTCTTCAAACTCAATATTGATCGGGATAGTGATCTCGGCTCGATTTGGTACGCGATGGCTTTACTCAAACTCCCCGGCGGAAACATCAACAACCTCACCATCATTATTTTCTTAATTGCACTCGCCGCAATCGCACTCTTTTATTCGATGGTTGCGCAATCTCGCGATGATTTCTCAAACCTTGCCACCGTTGCATTCCTTACTGTCGCTGCCTTTGTAACCATTAGTAAGGTTTATTCACCGCAATACATTCTCTGGCTAACACCGCTTGCGGTACTTGCGATGACAGGAAAAGAAGAGCGCGCTGCATTCTGGGTTTGGCAAGGAAGCGAGGCGTTGTATCACTTTGCGATCTGGCAATACCTTGCGAGCTACACCGGCGCTAAATTTGGACTTACCGAGACGGTTTATGCCGCCACAATCTTCATCCGCATCGCAGGTCTTGCTTTCTTCTCCCAGACCTTGATTCGAAGCGCCCTATCGGCCCGTTCCACAGCCACGCGTGATGCACAGGGCAACCCACTCGAATTTCTCCCTGACAGTACCCACGGCTAGGCTTACCCTCCTTCACACGAAGCCCCATCTACGGGGATTTTCGAGTGAAAACGCAATGACCCTCCTGCTACGGAAAGACCGTAGCCGC
>RFMK01000127.1 GCA_009927705.1 Actinomycetota bacterium
GTAGCCGCAGAACTTTCTGGGCTCCACCCGCAAACTCTCCGTCAATACGATCGTCTGGGCTTGGTCTCACCCTCACGCGCACAGGGACGAGGACGTCGTTATTCATTACGTGATATCGCTTTGTTGCGCAACGTCTCACGTATGGTTAATGAAGGTATTAACTTGGCTGGCATTAAAAGAATTATTGAATTGGAATCAGCGATGTCCCATATGGCCATCGAGGTTGCAAAGTTACGCATCGAAGTTGACGCGTTATTAGAATCAAATCCAGAAAAAGCTCTCGTAGCTCGACGTAGAACTGATGTCATTGTTTACAATTCTCGAAAGAGCCTTTAGGTTTCACTCCATGAGCTCACGCGAGAACCTCAAAGCAGAAATCTTGAAGAAAGCGGTCGTGCACGGCAAAGTCATTCTCTCTTCGGGTAAAGAAGCGGATTACTACGTTGACCTGCGCCGCGTGACTCTTGATTCAACATCCGCACCTCTCGTTGGTGAAGTCATGCTTGATCTCACCAAAGATCTTGATTACGACGCGGTCGGGGGATTAACTCTTGGCGCAGACCCCGTTGCTACCGCGATGATGCACGTTGCTGCCCAAAAAGGGCGAAAAATAGATGCTTTTGTAGTGAGAAAAGCTGAAAAAGCTCATGGACTTCAACGCCGAATTGAAGGACCGGATGTAAAGGGGCGAAAAGTCCTTGCCGTTGAAGATACCTCCACTACAGGCGGCTCAGTTCTTACTGCAGTTGAGGCGCTTAAGGAAGCCGGAGCTATTGTTGTAGGTGTTGCGGTCATTGTTGAACGAGGAGCTAAAGAAAAAGTTGAATCAGCCGGACTTAAGTATTTAGCCGCATACCAACTTAGCGATCTTGGTCTTTAGTTTTTCTTTCTTTTCTATCTCGTAATATTTCAAGCGCAATTGGCGCCAAACTTGCGGCAATAATGGCGGCAACAATTGGAAGTAAATATTTATCGACCGAGCCTTCTAGTCTCTCGCCAAGTAAATATCCAGCACTTATTATTCCAACTGTCCAAATGTAACTTCCAATTACATTCCAAAAGAAAAATTTCTTCGCAGGAATCCCGATTATTCCGCACAACGGATTAAGAAGTGTTCTTACAAATGGAATGAAGTGCGAAAGAATCAGCGCTTTACCTAATCCATATTTCATTAACCATCGTTCAGTTTGTTGGACTCGTTCTTGATTGAAGAACCGTGAATCAGGTCGATCAAAAAAAGGACGTCCATATTTGGCTCCCAGCCAATGTCCGACCTGCGATCCAGCCGTTGCAGCAATTGGCGCCCAGATCATTAATTGTGTGTAACTAAGTTGGTCACCAAAAATCTCGCGCGCAGTTCCAGATGCAGCAAGCCCAGCCACGAAAAGAAGGGAATCGCCCGGTAAGAACAACCCGACGAGAAGCCCCGTCTCGATGAAGAGCGCAGCGAGAACTCCGATCGTCCCCAGAGTCGTGACGATGTCGTGGGCATCTAAGGGGTTCA
>RFMK01000160.1 GCA_009927705.1 Actinomycetota bacterium
GCTTAGCGTGTTCTCCGCCTAAACATTGCACCAGCAAGTTACGATCTGAAATAAGAAACCCCTCGATGCATTAGATCGAGGGGCTTCTTTCGTCGTGCTTAGGATGAGAGGAATTTTCCCTATCTCGCGACGTCGCACTGATCGTCTTACGAGATTCGGTCTAGTCAGTTTCCCAACTTACCTCTATCTGCTTTCCGACCCGTTTAGCCATTTCTCAGTCGACCCAGTTAGCGTTTGGTGCTAGTAACTATTTCTAATTACTGACTGATACTTCTTCTAAGCGTCCTGCCTCATATTTCCAATCAGAAATTGTTGCAGTAAGCGAAATAAACTCCGAATAGAACGGTACGTCAATAACTTTTTCAAACTTTTTTCTGAACTATGAAGTTAGAGTTTAGATTTGTGGGTCAGAAAATTGATAAAGGATTGCGAATAACAAGTATGTAATTCGAATTTACGCGCAGATTGTAAAGCTCTGATACATCTCTTGAGCCTTTGCAGCCCGCGCAAAGCCACATTCCATACACAGCAACATCAATCCCGCGTCATCATTGGAAATCAATTCGAGATCCGCATTATGACAGAGATCGCAGGTTGCGTAAGTAGGAAATAGACGCATGACCTCCCCTTTCAACATTGGCGGGGAAGCGATCTTATGTTCGCGAAGAAAGTGGACTGGAGAGTTAACATGGCATTAATCCCGTATGAATGCTCTCCGAGCGAATTATGTGAGTTTTACCCGTACTCTAGGAGTAGCGAGGTAGCTTACCTCGCAAGAGAAGATTGGAAAGTAAAAATGGATGAGAAAAACCTATTAAAACTATGGAATGAGAAGCGGATGCAAATCATCATCGCCCAGATCGCCCCGGCGCTCGTTCTTGTTGCGGTATTCGTTCTTGCTGCGCAAGGAACATTTGCGGATGCCTCGGATGGTGCGCGTTATCTAACCATCGCGGTAGCAGCAGTTACAGGTTTCCTTGCCATCATCTCCCAGTATGCGGCGATTCGAGAAGCAGAGGCGCTTTTGCAAGATATGAGCAGAGTTAAGGATCCATC
>RFMK01000106.1 GCA_009927705.1 Actinomycetota bacterium
TCGCGTTCTTGTTATCGCAGGTGAGCGCAACGAAAAGAATCAAATCACCACTCTTGGTTTTGATTACGACGGCGGATACGCCGAATATGTCATCGCAAAAGCTGGGCTCTTAGTAAAGATTCCTGACTCACTGCCCTTCGAAGAAGCTGCCATCATCCCTGATGCAGTCTCTACTCCGTGGGCCGCAATTTCTACGACTGCAAGAATGCAGCCTGGCGAAACCGCAGCAGTCTTTGGCGTCGGCGGACTTGGAATTCATGCTGTGCAGTTATTAAAGATCATTGGTTGTTCAAAAGTCATCGCCATCGATCCCCGCCCAGAAGCTCGCGAAAAAGCGTTGGAAATCGGGGCTGATTTCGCCTTCGACCCCGGCGATGAGGAGTTGAAGACGCATCGTGGCCTCAACGCTGCTTTTGATTTCGCTGGCGTGACAGCGGTGCGCAAACAAGCGCTATCAATGCTTGGCGAACAAGGCCGTTTAGTCATCGTTGGAATCGCCAATGAGCCAATCACAATCCCGAATGACATGGCTTTTACCTATATGCGTACCCAGATTCTTGGACATTACGGATCTGAAACTCATCACACCACAGAGTTAGTGGAGCTTGTGCGCGAAGGAAAGTTAAATCTTTCAAAGTCTGTCTCAGAAGTTTTGCCATTAAGTGATGCCGCTTTAGCGCTAGAGAAACTGGAAAAGAAGATTGGCAATCCAATCCGCATCGTATTGAAGCCTAAATTCTCTTCGGCAGAACCACAATTCCGTTTCGATCAAAGAGCTCTCCCTCGTTGTTTTCAATGGAGAAAACTCCGCCTCGTCGCTGCCAATCATTTACTGATAACACTCTCGATAGTCCAGCAAGTTGGTTAACCTCATCAAGTTTCAAATGTTCACTATCTGTCAGGACTTCACCACAGTGATTCAGCGTTGTATTTGCAATCCACACTTGTTCATGTTGGTCTTGGAAAATTTCTATCACTCTTCCTTGTTGGGGCCAATCAATAAGTGAGGCATTTTCTATCTGCCAAAAACCATGCATCTGATCTGGTCCAAAGTAAGCCATTCTGTGTCTATGAGTATGTCCACAAATCCACGCGATAACGTTTGAGCGACTTACGAGGAATTGTTCGATTTCAACCGATAGCACGCGCGAATTAATGTCAGTAGTGTAATTGTTGTATAAATCTTGGAGCGGATGATGGCTGGAAATTACGACATAACGGGTACGAAGCTCCTCTATTTGGGTTTTTAGCCAGGTGAACTGCTCCCGATCTAGAGAA
>RFMK01000100.1 GCA_009927705.1 Actinomycetota bacterium
AGAGATATGTAAGGTTTGAAGCGCCGCTACGGAATTGAAAGACTTCAGGTAACGAACTTTCGGAAATGAATTGGGAGAACCAGTGATGAACTTTCGCGATGTCGAAGGAATCCTCATCGCGAACGGGAGTGAGATCACTCATGAGATATAGGGTTTGAGTTCTAACCTTGCGATATCACGGAGATGAACTTCGTCGGGACCATCAACGATTCGAAGTGTTCGAACACCGGCATACATCGCAGCAAGCGGGGTATCTTGACTGACGCCAGCTCCGCCATAGGCTTGGATTGCATTATTAATGATGCGTTCTGCCATCCGGGGGACAGCGACTTTGATCGCGGCAATCTCTTTTCGGGCCGCTTTCGCACCCTGATTATCAATAATCCACGCTGCTTTTAGTACAAGTAGGCGAGCTTGTTCAATATCAACGCGGGCTTCAGCGATCCATTCTTGAACGACACCTTGTCGAGCGAGTTCCTTTCCAAATGGAGTGCGAGTAAGGCTCCGTTTAATCATCAACTGGAGTGCACGTTCGGCCATACCGATTGCTCGCATACAGTGATGGATCCGTCCAGGACCGAGGCGTGCCTGGGCGAGTGCAAAGCCTTCACCCTCTTTGCCAATCAGATTGGTGGCAGGAACTTTTACATTGGTAAATGAAATTTCGGCATGACCATGTTGGTCGACATATCCAAGAACGGTGAGATTTCGCTTGACCACAACGCCCGGGGTATCTATCGGCACAAGAATCATCGATTGTTGGTGATGATCATCAGCATCGGGATTTGTTTTGCCCATAACGATAAGAATCTTGCAACGCTCATCCATCGCACCCGTCGTCCACCATTTGGTGCCGTTGATGATGTAGTGGTCTCCATCTTTGGAGATTGAAGTACGAATATTTCGCGCATCGCTGGAGGCGACATCAGGTTCGGTCATTGCAAAACCAGAACGAATCTCACCATTAAGAAGAGGTTCGAGCCAGCGCTTTTTCTGTTCTGCTGTCCCAAACATGTCGAGCAATTCCATATTTCCAGTATCGGGAGCTGCGCAATTAATTGCTTCAGGTGCTATGTCAGGCGACCAGCCAGTTATCTCGGCGAGCGTTGCATAATCAGTGACGCTTAATCCGTGTTCAAGATGTGGCAGAAAGAGATTCCATAAACCTTGAGCGCGCGCTTTCTTCTTGAGCTCTTCAATAATGGGCGGAAGTTTGTGGGGAGTGCCAGATTGAAAGAACTCTTCACGCTGCTGGTGATAGATCCTTCAGCGGGAAATACTTCGTTATCCATGAAGGCTTGAAGTTTGGCCGCGTATTCGGTTGCCTTGGGGCTGAGGC
>RFMK01000122.1 GCA_009927705.1 Actinomycetota bacterium
AGCAACTTCCTTATCAATCGCGGTGGGAACATAGTGAACTCCCGGAGTTAGGTTCTTCGCTTCCTTGACAAGCCATTCAGCGGTGAGCGCTTGATCAGCAAAGGACATATCCATCACTACAGCCGGGTGACCTTCGGCCGCGCCAAGATTTACCAGACGCCCTTCGGCAATCAAAAGTAGGCGATTGCCATTTGAGAGTACATATTCGTCAGTTTGATGGCGGATACGTGAATTTTTCTTTGCATTCTTTTCCAGCCACGCAACATCGATCTCAATATCGAAGTGCCCAGCATTAGCCAAAATTGAACCATCTTTCATAACAGAGAAGTGCTCGGCTGAGAGAACTGTACGGTTTCCGGTTACGGTGATGAAGAAGTCGCCAACCTTTGCCGCCTCCAACATTGGCATAACGCGATAGCCCTGCATCATTGCATCGAGGGCTTTCGTAGGATCGATTTCGGTAATGATGACGTCTGCGCCCATTCCTCGGGCACGTTCGGCGACTCCTTTGCCGCAATATCCAAATCCTGCGACTACAAAGATCTTGCCGCCAATAAGTTGGTTTGTGGCGCGGAAGATTGCATCAATTGTGGATTGACCTGTTCCGTAACGATTATCAAACATGTGCTTGGTATCAGTGTCATTTACAGCAATCATAGGGAAAGTTAGCGCACCATCTTTTGCCATCTGTTGAAGTCGAATGACGCCAGTAGTAGTTTCCTCACAACCACCAGCGATGTTAGGTAGAAGTTCAGTACGTGTTGTGTGAAGAGTATTGACAAGATCGCAACCATCGTCGAATACCTGGTGTGGCGCAATATCGAGAGAAGCATTTATATGTGAGTAATAACCTTCACGATCAACACCGTTGCGAGCAAAGACGCTAATTCCATACTCGTGCACTAGCGCCGCAGCGGTGTCATCTTGCGTTGAAAGCGGATTCGATGCACAGAGAGCAATTTCTGCACCTCCAGCTTTGAGAGTTCTCATGAGATTCGCAGTCTCGGTCGTGACATGCATACATGCAGAAAAACGAATTCCAGTGAACGGCTTTTCTTTCTCAAAACGTTCTCTAATTTGGGCTAATACCGGCATGTTCCGCTCTGCCCATTCGATGCGTTTCTTTCCTTCAGCAGCAAGAGCTGGGTTTGCGATGTCGTGCTTGGGCGTAGTGGACAAAGGTCTCTCCTAGAAGTGAAGTCAAAAACCGGCGTTAAAGAGTTACTGCGAGGTCGTTAGTTTACCCGCTTCGCATTAGGCGCAACACCAAATCTTGTACGCGAAGCATCTCTTCAGTAGTCCCCGCTTCAACATTCAACCTCAGCAGCGGCTCGGTATTAGAGGGCCTTACATTAAAAGACCAGTTCGAAGCGGTCACAGACAAGCCATCGAGTTCGTCAAGTTCGACCCGTTCTTGAGATTCAGAGAAACTCTTCTTGATGGCAGCGATAGCTTCTTTCTGATCAGCAACTTTGGTGTTTATCTCCCCGCTCAGTGAATATCGATTAAACCGCTCAAGTAATTCTGAAAGTGGCCTCTTCTCTTCAATAAGTGCTGCAATTGCGTGCAGGGCTGCAAGCATGCCTGAATCAGCATTCCAGAAATCTTTGAAATAGAAGTGTCCAGAATGCTCTCCGCCAAAAATAGCTCTATTTTCCGCCATCATTTTCTTGATGTATGAATGGCCGACTCGACTACGAAGCGGTACTCCCCCGTTTTCCTTAATAACTTCGGGAACAGCGCGCGAACAGATTAAGTTGTAGATGATTGGAGAGCCAGGAGATTTTTTTAATTCACGTTCGGCGATCAGCCCAGTTAGCGCTGAAGGTGAGACAAGTTCAGAGCGTTCATCAACTAAGAAGCAGCGATCGGCATCTCCATCGAAAGCCAGACCAATATCTGCTTTTTTCTCCTTCACTAACTTCTGTAGATCGACAAGATTTTTAGCTTCAATGGGATTTGCCTCATGATTAGGAAAAGTTCCATCCAAATCAAAATAGATTCCATCAACAATTGCATTAATTCGTGACATGACGGCAGGCGCAGTATGACCCCCCATTCCATTGCCAGCATCAATCGCGATCCTGATGGGACGGTCCAAATATTCACCGGAGAACGCACCTTCGGGGAAAAGCGAGAAGAGGAAATCCACGTAATCTGTAAGAAGGTCTCGAGTGCTCTCCTTTCCAATCACGCGATTCGGTATCGGAAATCCCTCGGTCATGCCCAGCAGAATCTGCTCTTTAATCCACAGCAAGCCGGATTCTTGACCAATTGGGCGAGCGCCACTCTTGCAGAGTTTTATGCCGTTGTACTCAGCAGGGTTGTGGCTAGCAGTGAACATTGCACCTGGAAGATTGAGGTGTCCTGAAGCGAAATACAGTTGATCAGTCGAAGAAAGGCCGATTCGAATCACATCCAGACCTTGAGAAGTGATTCCGTCAGAGAAGGCTCCTGCAAGTTCAGGTGAAGATGGTCGCATATCTTCACCAACTACAATTGTGGCGGGCTCACGCTCTCGTTCAACAAACTTTGCGAATGCAATTCCTAATGCAAAAGTAAAATCTGGTGTTACTTCTTCATCAACGAGCCCGCGAATATCGTAGGCCTTGATGATTTTCTCTAGAAGTTCACGCGACATGGAAAATCTCGTTTCAGCCTTGATTACGTTTACTCTTGATGAGGAATTGATCGTAGATGCCCGCGGCGTCCGATTTCAGGCGGAGTGCTTGGCTTTGGCAATTCAAAATTAACGGATTGACGAACTGCCTCAGCAATCGCAAGAACATCTTCGGGTGAAGGCTCTAGAGATTGCGTTTCCGGTTTATGTTTTATCACAGTCCAACCTTGAGGAACTTTCAATCGCTCAGAGTGATCGGCACATAAGTCATATGAATGTGGTTCCACAAAAGTTGAAAGTGGGCCAAGTACAGCTGTGGAGTCAGAATAAATGTATGTCAATGTATGAGTTGCATGTGCTGCACAACTCGGGCGAGTGCAACGTCGGCCAGATGCGCTCGGTCGACCTTGAGGTAGTTCGTGTGACCGCGGCGATGTTGTCATACCGTGAGATTACTGGTTCTTAGGTTGTATAACGGTTACATCCGCCAGAGGTTTTGTGGCGCTTTCCAAATTCGTGCTGGGGTTCAATGGCAAGTGTGTAACACCATCATTGGACATCCAGGTAAGACTTGCGACCGCGCCTGAACGATTACTTATGGTCACCAAACGGAGGTTTGGCGGAACTTTCCAGCTCACTATTTCTTCACCAACAAGGACCTTGGAATCGGTCTTACCTGAGTTAGTACGCCACGAAATTACGACTTGGACTCGTTCCCCCACAAAGGTAAAGCGTGGTTCAAGCCCGTAAAGATTAAAAGAGACTTTGCCAAATGGTTGTGATCCCGAGCTCCACATAAAGTCAGAAATAGAACCCTTCTTCACTTCTGTGAAAACGCCAGCCACGATTGGTTCTGTCGAGACGATTTTCAGTGCAAATGTCTTTTTACCGAGATCCACATCGCTAAGACTGACCTCTTTCACCTCGCTCGGGCTAAGGGATACTCCGCCAAATCCGACCGGAATAAATACTCCTGTGGGAGATAGAACTTCAACGCTCGCTGTTGCATCCACTTTGCCTGTTGTCAACAGACGTAGTCGATGATTGACCTTGCTTCCATTACCAAAACTCACTGGAAGTCCCGAGATAATCACTTCACGGGAAGGTTGACTTACTGGTGCGACAAAATCAGCACCTACGTTATTTAGTCCTTTTACTCTTTCATCGAGGAGATAAGCGGTCACTCGACCACTTCTAGTCTTGACTTGAATAACAGTATGTGATGCTCCAGGATCTAAAGTATCGATTCTTATTGTCTTATCCGATGACGCTTTAATGGTGGCCGGAAGCGGTTGAGATTCGCCATTCTCTGAAAAACTTGTGATGTCGACGACGGCATCACTAAGCCCGCTGTTCACCAATACAATCTTTGATTGACTCGTTACGTCTGCAGTCCCACCGACGAACCAGACCACAGAATCGCTTATCGTGCAGGTCGCCGCTGAAGTCCACTTTCCAGCCCGACTCTGTAGAGTGATTGTGTTGGAAGGGTTTCCAGCGACAAGAATCGCGCCCCGAGTAATGGAGTACGACCCTTGGTTGTTCTCCCACAATTCAGTTTTTGCTCTTGCGACATCGCGCACCCCGACACTCTTATTAGGTAGAAGAGCAGTCGCCTTTGCATCACCTATGGGGCCAGGACATGCAGTAGCTGGATAGGACTGAGTAACCTCAGTGATCTGGCTGGTCTGGGGCAAGAGATGAGCGACATGTGCAGCAATGATGAAGAGTAGAAGTGCAATCGAGGCTCGCATTTCTTTTGCCCATGAGGAATTTTGATCGGTCACGCCAATTCCTCCTCTCGCATCTCTCGTCTGCGTCTGCGCGCGGGAAGGGCAAGAACGATAAGTGAGACGAAAGAAATTATCTGTAATGAAATCCAGCCTCGACGCGATGTTGCGTCATGGAAGATCACGAAATCGCCTGACTCAGGTGCGATGAATCGCGGCACACCGTTTTCAGTCTCTTTTACCTCGAGATACTGATCATTCAAAAGCATCTTCCAACGGCGATCGAATTTTTCTGTAATGATGATTGTCCCTGATGAAGAAAGCGTTCCACGTGCACCAATGTCGCCACTTGGGAGAACCGAATAAAATCCGGTGCTCGATAAGAAGGATATATGCCCTAGCGCTCCTGGTACTTTCCAAGAAATTCCCTCATCGGTCGATGCTGCTCGCGTAAAACCACCCGCACCATCAATTGTGCGGACCAAATCTTCATTCACGGGTCGCGACATGAATAAATATCGAATTCCATATTCGGCAAAGACGCTACTGCTGGCGACTCCAGATCCAGAAACAAGATCATTTACAGCACGGTTGACTTGAGGCGTCAGACCCGTGATGACATCAGGTTCCCCAAGTTTTAGATCTCCATCTCGTGCGATGAAGAAACGAATCTTGTTGTTCTCGATGGAAAAGACGAGTGTTTTGAATCGATCATCAGTCTGAGCGCTCGCACTCAGGAAAGCAGGAAGTGCTGAAGTTGTTTGTCGTTGCACCGGAGCACTTGGAGCAGAAGAGATCCACCAACCCACTGAAAGGAGAAGTGAAAGCACCGAGATAACGCTCGTGATTCCAAGCAAGACATGGCGATAATCAATATGTGCTTGAGAGATCGCCGGAACGTAATGATCCACCATCAGAACTGCAGCAATGAGGGCAACTAAAGTCGGTACCACCATCAAGCTGCCAACCCACAATTGATCAGGTGTGAATGTTCCGTGACCAGCTACTTGCCTAGAACCCAATATGGTTGCAAAACCAATAAAGAAGAGCGCGACTTCGCCTAAACGAGCTGTCCTGCTGACAAAGGCAGCAATGAGGGCAATGAGAGTGATGGGAGTGATGATCCACAATGGTGGAGCACCTATACCTCCGGGATTGGTGAGCAAAAGTGACGAAAGGTCGCCTCCAGGGAGACTAATTCCCGGGTCAAGCAGGATTCGAGATGGATGAAGAATGAATTCGAGGGACCACGGTGCGCAAACAATTAATGGTGCACTAATGATTGCGATACGCCGGGCATTACGTCGATCGAAATTTTCCTTATTTAGAGGGTTAGTTTTTGAGTTAAATGCCACAACATCAAGAATGACAAGAATGAATTGCCATAACAAAAGTGACATAAATGTTAAGGGCGAAAAAGCGCAGACGATTGTCAGCAAGAGCGCCAACCACCATGTCCGGCGCCAACTTAAGTTCTCAAGTTGCTCTAATCCGAAGAGCGAACGGACCAACCATGGTCCAATCACAATGAGTACGACAGTTCCCAAACGTCCACTATTGATTGCAGCGAGCGATGTAGGCGAAAATGCGTAGAGAAGAGCAGCGCCGAGTGCCAAGAACCTTAATTCCGTGAACTTTCTCGCCAACGAATATGCGCCCCACAGCGCAAGCGGGACTGCTGATATGAAGAGAGTTGTAATGAAAAGAGAAGCTTTCGCGCCGAGAAGAAGTGAGGTTAGGCCGATCAATGCAATCCATGGCGGGACGTTCGCACTGGAGCCAAGGCCAACGGTATGCCATGAGTCTGCATAGGTGCTTAGCAATTCACCTGCGCTCGCCGGTGTAGTTGGAAGTGCGCCACCTACGATGCTTCCAAGACGACTTCTCGAGGCTATCAACGTTGTGAGGGCGACGATCAACGTTGCTGCAAGAATCGGCCTATCGGCGAGCCAACGAAGAGGCGATGGCGCTTTGACCAGATCGATATCTGCGTTCTCGAGCGCTTCATCATTGAGATCTAGTGCCGATGAAGTAGTTGAGGAATGGAGCTGCCCTCGCGATTTTGTTGAAATCTGCCACGAACGTGAGATTGCATTCCGCGCACGTTCATAAGCGAGCTGGAATTGTGAGCCCCTCGGCGGCACAAAGCGGGCGATTACTCGTGATGACACAAGACGGTTCTTTCTACGGTTTCGACGTGCTCGAATCAAGTCCTGAGGTTGAAGTAATAGAAGAGCAACTGCGGCGATCTCATCAAGTGCATAACCTGGAAGTTTTGCCAAAAGATAACCAATCGCTCTAAAAATTGATGCACCCAGTAATTGGATTGCGAGAAATGGCGTCAACCACCACGAAGCATTTGCTAACAAAACATATGCGGCATGGCGACGATCCAAGAGAAGTGGGCGATGCAAGAAAGTGCCTGCGACATCAATCTGGCGTCGCTCATTCGATGCCGCTTCCGCGTGGAATGCAATTGCACTTGGCACGGCAATGACGGAGTGTCCCGCTATATGCATACGCCAACCTAAATCGACATCGTCCCGGAAAAGCGAAAGTTCAGGATCGAATCCACCTAGTTCGTCAAAGACATCACGACGGATCAACGCGCCAGCAGTGCTCACTGCAAGGACTTCATTGATGTTGTCATGTTGACCTTGGTCTTGTTCGCGGTATTCCAATCCGGTCCACCGTGCTCCATTACCGGCGATACTTACTCCAACTTCGAGCAAATGATTCCGATCGTGCCAACCGCGCAATTTTGGCCCTGCCATTGCAACGTTTGGTCTTTCATCAACTGCGCTGAGTAGTTCGCCAAGAGCGTGTGCCGCTGGTGCACAATCATCATGAATTAACCACAGCCACTCGGTACAACCTTCTGGTGCACGTCGCAATTTCGAATGTGCGAGGGCCTCATTGATTGCTGCACCAAAACCGGTTTCGCGGTCGGTGACCACAGTAGGAATCCCTGCGCTCTTGAGAAGCTTTACTGAACTATCTTCCGAGCCAGTATCAATTGCAATCAGTTGATCAATTTCGCGACGTTGTTTGGCAAGAGATGCAACAACTTCGGGAAGCCACATTGCACCGTTATGGGAAACAATGATTGCGGTAACAAAGTGTTTACTTGGCGTGGGCATTTCATCGCCCCCAATAACTTACGAGACTCTGTCGAATAGATAAGAGAGAGAAACTAGCTAACGACGATAAATATTGTGAACGACGATTAAGCCGGGCGTCGCTTGAGACGACGACGCTCACGCTCTGAGAGTCCGCCCCAAATACCAAAGCGCTCGTCATGGGCCAGAGCGTATTCAAGACATTCTTGTCTGACCTCACAGGAGAGACAGACGCGCTTGGCTTCACGAGTCGAACCACCTTTTTCGGGGAAGAATGCTTCGGGATCAGTCTGGGCACAGAGAGCTCGTTCTTGCCATGAAAGCTCAACGATTTCGCCATTACCCAATTGGATACTAGGACCTGGAATGAAAGTCTGCTCATTGCGTCGAGCATCAGTCATTAGCGATTCTCCTAAGGCAGTGGGCCCCGCGACGGGACCGAATGAGGAGAATTACACGCTTGTTATTCCCAAGAGTCAAGTCGCGTGAGAGGAAAATCTCGTGGGATTTTATCGTTGCAGATGTTGGTCAAACGAGCCCAATTTCGCCTCAAGAATCGAAAAAAACTCCAATTATCCGAGTATTTCGCCGACAATCTGAGTGGATGATGGAACGGTAAGCCCCGGCGCGATATAGCAATCGATGACGGTGCTGCCTTCACCAATCTCAACATCGTTCATCACCATTGAACCCATCACTGTTGCTCGGGCGCCAATCCGCGCTCCGGCAGAAATCATTGATCCGCCACCAATATTTGCCGATGAATCTATTAGCGCGCCCATTTCTATCAACGACTCGGCAACTACAGAATCAGTTGCAGCAGAAAGTGAAGGATTGAGGATTAAATCTCGAGAAGCTTTCAAGAACGATTGTGGCGTCCCCATGTCAATCCAATAACTTCCATCTTTGTAACCATACATCGGGAACTCTTTTTGAAGTAAAAGCGGGAAGGTGTCTCTTTCAACGCTCACTACTGAATCGCGAGGAATCTCAGATATGGCGCGGGACGAAAAAATATAGCAACCAGCATTGATTGTGTTTGCTATTGGATTATCCATCTTTTCTAAGAATTCCAAAACTCGTCCCTCATTATCTAGAGGGACGCAGCCGTAAGCGCGCGCGTCCTCGACTTCCGTCAAATACAGAGTCACGTCGGCATTGGTTGCTTTGTGTTGTGAAATTTGCTGCGAGAGATCATGTGCGCTCAGGACATCGCCATTAAATACAACTACAGATTCCCCTGTCTGCAGTTCTAGCATTTGTGCTGCATTGGCAATTGCTCCACCTGTTCCAAGCGGAACTTCCTCAACCGCATATTTAATTGAGATTCCGAACTTCGAACCATTGCCAAAGTATGGCTCGAAGACTTCCGCCATATATGACGTCGCTAAAACTATTTCTCGGATTCCAGCTTCCTGCGCTTTTACAATCTGATGCTCAGTGACTGGTTTTCCTGCAACTTTAAGCATTGGTTTTGGGCTCTGATTCGTAAGCGGTGAAAGGCGTGTTCCCTTACCGCCAACGAGCAGTATTGCCTTTGATGAGGATTGATTGTCAGACATCTAGATCAACTCGCGATGCGCTGAGCAGCTTCAGAGATGTGAGCATCAGTGGCTGTGAGTGCAATACGAACAAACTTCTTTCCTTTTTCGCCATAGAAGTGACCGGGTGTCACGATGATTCCGCGGTCTGCAAACCAACCTACTGTGGTCCAATCTTCTTCGTTTCGGGTGCACCAGAGATACAAACCTGCATCAGAGAATTCAATAGTGAAGCCGGCATCCTTCGAGTGATTGTTTCAAGATCCGACGTCGTGCACGATAACGCTCTGCTTGTTCTTCGACATGTCGTTGATCGCTGAGCGCTACGGTTACTGATTTTTGAATTGGAAGCGGCGCCATCATGCCCATATGTTTACGAATCTCAAGCAGTCGCGAGATAAGCGCAGGATCGCCAACGACGAAAGCCCCGCGATACCCCGCCATATTTGAACGCTTCGACAGCGAATGGACCGCAATGATGTTTGCGTTATTGCCGGAGGATGAAGCCAAAATCGAGAGACCCTGATTTTTGTCTGGGAATGGTAAATAACATTCGTCGCTAGCAATAATTGCCCCAGACTTTTTTGACCATTCGAGCACGGAATCAAGTTCTACTTGGGAATGAACTCGTCCTGTGGGATTGGATGGTGAATTAATCCACGCCATATCAACACCCGAAGTGGGCCAATGCTGTGCATCAATTCCAACTTCAACCACCTCAGCGCCAGCCAAGATTCCACCCACTCGATAAGTTGGATATGCAATCTCTGGAATTAGTATCGTTTTTGCTTGAAGCAGGAAAGGTAGCTGCGCTACAAGTTCTTTTGAACCAACTGTTGGAAGTACATCGAAATCTCCTTGCGCTCCGAGATATCGAACGCAGTAATCCTTGAGCGCCGCCCTCAGATCTGGTGCGCCGGTAGTAACTGGATAGCTTGGTGAATTTGAATTCTCTCGAAGAGCATCCTGAATGAAATCGGGAGTTGCATCCACGGGGGTGCCTTGAGAGAGATCAATCGCTCCTTGCGGATGGAGTCGAGCTCTCTGCCCAAACGGGGCGAGAGCATCCCAAGGAAAATCCGGGAGCTTTATAAAGACTCCTAAACTATTCGCCCGAAGGCTTCTTCTGAATTTGTAGAAGTTTTGGATGATCCTTGGCTACTGGTCCGACCTTGCTTGCTCCCCCAGGTGAACCAAGTTCATCAAAGAATTCTGCATTTACTTCTTTGTATGCCGACCACTGAGATGGGACGTCATCTTCGTAATAAATTGCCTC
The DNA here is from genome assembly GCA_009927705.1 of Actinomycetota bacterium. Lineage (GTDB taxonomy): Bacteria > Actinomycetota > Actinomycetes > Nanopelagicales > Nanopelagicaceae > MAG-120802. The sequence continues at coordinate 10,287 of RFMK01000122.1, forward strand.
AACCGGGCAGACTGGCTCACACGCACCACAATCGACGCACTCATCCGGCTGGATGTACATCATGCGATCGCCTTCGTAGATACAGTCAACGGGACATTCTTCAATACATGACTTGTCCTTAACATCGACACATGGAAGGGCGATTACGTAGGTCACGTCCAACTCTCCTTTGGTCACTCACAGCCGATACTTACTTTTAGGTTCACTATCCTACAGAATAAGAGGGTATGAAGCGCGAGCCAAGCACAATTGAGACGCTTCACATCTACGACACCTTACAGCGCACCGTGGCGCCAGTTCTATCGCGAGATGGCTCTACCTTTCGGATCTATTGCTGTGGCCCTACGGTTTATCGCGATGCTCATGTTGGAAATCTTCGTACTTTCTTATTGAGCGATCTCGTTCGCCGCACATTGGAATTCTCAGGGAAAAAGGTGCAGCTCGTACAAAACATCACAGATGTCGGGCATATGAGTGAGGATTTCGAGGAAGACAAAGTTCTTTCTCAATCGCGCCTTGAGCAGCGCGATCCTTTTGCAATCGCGCGTGATTACGAAGGCAGATTTCACGCGGATCTAAAATCAATCAACGTTATTCCGGCCGATGCATATCCCAGAGCCAGTGAGTGCATAGATATGATGATCAAACATATCAAGCGTCTACTTGAATTAGATTTTGCCTACGTTGGTGACGACTCTTCGGTTTATTTCGATGCTGCAAAATTCGGAGATTACGGAGCGCTGAGTGGAAACCGACTTGATGCTCTTAAACCTGGACATCGTTATGAATATAGCGAGGATGGCGCCAAGAGATTTCACGCCGATTGGGCGTTATGGAAAGCCGCTGGCAATCGCACGGAAATGATTTGGCAGACGCCGTGGGGTCCAGGATTTCCCGGCTGGCATATTGAATGCTCTGCGATGTCTTTACATTATTTAGATGGCTATGTCGATCTTCATATTGGCGGAATTGATCTGCGATTTCCGCACCATGAGAATGAACGTGCACAGTCCAATCCATTGACCGGAGATGAGGCGGTCTCGCTCTGGCTCCATGGTGAACATTTATTGTTTGAAGGGCGCAAGATGTCGAAGAGCGCCGGCAACGTTGTTCTCTTGCGCGATGTCATCGCACGTGGGATTGATCCCCTCGCTGTACGAATGTGTTTCCTAGAAAATCGCTATCGAAGTCAGATGGACTTATCCTGGCAATCTATCGAAGCAAGCTTTGCTTGGCTCCAAAGAATGCGCGCGAAATATCAAGAATGGAGTGACGCCAAAGTCGCCACCACCACTCATACTCAATCCTCCGTCGCTGCGATATATCGCGATTTTTGCGATGATCTCGATACTCCTCGAGCAATGCTCAAATTGCGGGCGCTAGAAAAGAGTGAGGAATTCTCCCCTGGAGAGAAGGCGCGGATAATCGAGGAAGTTGATTCATTATTTGGTTTGAATCTCATGGCGCAACAATCTGATTCTGACCTCCCAGCGGAAGCCATTTCATTACTAGAAGCGCGCATAGCTGCTAGAGCAGCACGTGATTTCTCTCGTAGTGATGAATTGCGCGATCAACTCGCAGAAATGGGAATCGAGGTTCGCGATACTTCAGCAGGTCAATCCTGGAGTCGTATCAGTCGTTTGAGATAACAATCTCCGCTTCGCTAGTTGCGAGAACGAAGGAGTGAGATCATTAAAAACGCAGCTCCTCCAAACACAAAGATATTGCCGTAAGCATTTGCTTCGATGAGGATCTCTCCACCATTTCCAAGAGTCGAACCGCGGACAATCACTAGGAACCAGCCAATCGCAAAAAGGAAATTGGCTAATTGTGATTGATACATATTTCGAACTAACCTCGATCCGAGCCATACTGCCAGCAAGGAGACAAGAACTCCGATGGGTCGATAAGAATTATGTAGAAAAGTTCCTGATATGCCGATTAAGGCTCCGAAAATCGGAGCAATCAACGTCTTCATAACTTCACTCCTGCAAAGAGTTCTGTTTCGCGACCGTCAGAATTACGCTCCCCACCAAGGTCGCCATGAACTAGACGATAAAACTCAAGCCCCCATACTTTGAAACCCAAGTTATCCGAGAGCGCAAAGAAAGGTCCATCAACCGAAATCTGCGTGGGATGAGCTCGCATGGCCGCCATTTTTTTATCGACAAATGCTTCCCCATCAATGACAGTAGTCACCAATTCATCCGGCTGCGCAAACGGAAAGTCTTCGGCTTTATCAACACCAAAGAATTGATTACCCGTGTCTTTCATCGCCTCAATTCCTTGTTCGATAACCGAACGAGGAATTGTGTTCCAATAAATCTTCTGGATTTCCCAACCGCGTTCGCGGGCAATTTCAGCTCCACGCATTGCGACTCGATGAGCCTGGATGTGATCTGGGTGCCCATAACCACCAAACTCGTCATAGGTAATCAATACATGCGGCCTTGTCTCAAGAATGATTGCTACTAGCGACTCTGCTGCTTCATCTAGATTGGCATTCCAAAAATTATCAACTCGATTGTTTGGTTCAGAACCCATCATTCCGCTGTCGCGCCACTTCTTATTAGGTGCTCCCAGAAATCGGAAATCGGAAACTCCCAGCTCCTGCATCGCATTTTTCAATTCGATTTCACGATGTGCGCCTAATCTATCTTCATGAGAGCTAGCAAGGTGAGCAAGTTCTGGAACGAGAACTTCTCCCTCTTCGCCTCGCGTGCATGTCACGAGGGTGACCTGACAACCCTGTGCAACATATTTAGCCATCGTCACACCATTATTGAT
>RFMK01000140.1 GCA_009927705.1 Actinomycetota bacterium
AAATGTTGCCACTATTTCAATCTCATGGATCACATTTCGGGTGAACGTCCAGTTCGCGTCTTTGCATCAGGTGGTCAGCGCGTCAATTTCCTTAATGAAGTGCATGATGGAAAACCTGCGGACATGCTTGATAGCGCTTATGTCATTGTGGAATATGCCAGCGGTAAGCGTGCGATGCTTGACTTATGTATGTTCGCGGAAAACACGGTCGATAAAGAACACATTTCGGTCACGGGAGATGCCGGGCAAAGTCGAATCCTTCTTGCCTTCGTTGGAATTACGCCATGGAAAACGAAGCGCAGTTGGTAATTTCCAAGAGTGGACCCACGACGCCTCCAAGCCAAAAGTGGAAGTTCGCAAGATCTGGAATGACTCGATCAAGTACAACGGATTCCACTACGGAGCCTCGTATCTCGAGCATGTGAAGTTCTTCAACGCCATTCAAGGCGGGAAGGCACCTGAAGTGACGCTCGAAGATGGCCTGCGAAGCGTGGCCACCGGCCTTGCAGCGCATAAGAGTATCGCCGAAGGTCGTCCAGTTTTGATGAGTGAGATCTTGCCGGCGGGGTGGAATTAATGAGTAGCTGCACATTGATCCCACTTGCGCGTCCAACTTTTGATGTCGCAGCTGCCCAGCGATTTCTTGATGGAGCGCGCGACGTACTAACTGAGGTTGGCGCCACGATTAATGGACCAACGTCACTTGTGATGACTCCGGAAGATACTGCGAGCGCGGAAGCAAACCTTAAGCACGATGAGAAGTTGTATATCCTTTTTAATGCCTCTTTTGCAGATGCATCGGCAGCTGTTTCACTTCTGTCAAAAGTAAAAGGTGAAGTTCTCTTGTGGTCGGTTCGTGAATTTGGGGAAGTGGGAGATCGTCTACTCCTAAACTCAATGTGCGGATCGAATCTTGCAGCGCATGCCCTCCGGGTCAATGGAAAACGCATCACCCACCTCCATGGAAATCCTGATGAACCACATGTCAAAGAAGCTTTGAAATCTGCACTCGCCGGGAATCTTCCTAATGTTGGACAACCAACTCCAATCAAGAGCGAACTAGCAGATTCCACAAAAGTCAAAGAGTTGTTGGCAAAACTTCACGGCCGCACAATCGGTGCGATTGGAGATGCTCCAGCTGGATTTACTCCCTGTAACTATGATGCAGATGTATTGAAAGAGAAATTCGGTTTGACCGTAATTAATAAATCAATTCCAGAAATCTTTGCTGATATTGCTGCGGTTCCGCTCGATCAAGAGAGCGCGGAATACAAGGATGCCTGTGCTGCACAACCTTCTCTCAAAGATGTCCCAGAAAAGGAAGCGCGTATTAACGCGAGCACTCGAGTTGCGCTACAAAAGTGGATTGAATCAAACGAACTTTCTGCAATCGCGATGCG
>RFMK01000027.1 GCA_009927705.1 Actinomycetota bacterium
CGGAAGAGAACCGCGTTAGCGACTTCTTCTTCGATGCCTCTTTTCTTGAGAAGTGTGAAGAGCTCTCCCCTACTTTTCGCGCGACGACCAAGCGCCATCAGCGCAATGGTCTGGGCTACTGAGTAGGGGTCGCTCTCAACTTCTACAGGACTAGAACTCGACATCAGCAGCGGCTTCATCAATCGCAGCAACTAGCGCTGGATCGACCTCGCTCGCGGCGTAATGTGCGCGAATCTTGCCTTCGATCTCGTTAGCGAGATCAGGATTATCGATCAAGAATTGGCGTGAATTCTCTTTACCTTGGCCGAGTTGGTCACCTTCGTAAGTAAACCAAGCGCCAGACTTCTTGACGATTCCCAGATCTACACCGAGATCAAGGAGTCCACCTTCGCGAGAGATTCCGATTCCGTAAAGGATGTCGAACTCTGCTTGCTTGAATGGGGGCGCCATCTTGTTTTTCACAACTTTGACGCGGGTACGGTTACCGACCGCTTCTTGGCCATCTTTAAGAGTTTCAATACGGCGAATATCCATACGAACAGAGGCGTAGAACTTCAACGCTTTTCCACCAGTCGTTGTTTCTGGCGATCCGAAGAAAACACCAATCTTGTCGCGGAGCTGGTTGATGAAGATTGCAGTGGTCTTGGATTGGCTCAGTGCACCAGTGATTTTGCGGAGCGCTTGGGACATCAAGCGAGCTTGAAGACCCATATGTGAATCGCCCATCTCACCTTCGATTTCAGCGCGTGGAACAAGTGCTGCGACTGAGTCAACAACAATGAGATCAAGTGCGCCGGAACGGACCAACATATCCATGATTTCTAGCGCTTGTTCGCCAGTGTCTGGCTGGGAAACTAAAAGTGAATCGATATCAACGCCGAGTTTCTTTGCGTATTCAGCATCGAAGGCATGTTCTGCGTCGATGAATGCAGCAATGCCGCCATTTTTCTGGGCGCTGGCAATCGCATGGAGTGTGAGCGTTGTTTTACCTGAAGATTCAGGTCCGAAGATTTCAATAACGCGGCCACGTGGAAGGCCACCAATTCCAAGAGCCATATCCAAGGTGATGGAACCGGTTGGGATGACTTCGATAGGTGTCGCTATGCGATCACTCATTTTGATGACGGAGCCCTTACCAAACTGACGCTCGATTTGAGCAAGCGCGGTGTCTAGGGCTTTCTGCCGTTCGGCAGAGGGTTTGGATTTGTTTTCAGGATCTTTGGCTTCTTTAGCCACAGTCTTGCCTCTCTTCTTCTCGTTGTTTGGTCCAGAAGGTACGGAAGACCACTGACGGCTGACCTTATA
>RFMK01000026.1 GCA_009927705.1 Actinomycetota bacterium
TTGAACCAGACTGGAGAGTTGAAAGAGAAGATCTGGTGCAAGAGCATGTGAGTCAATTCGTGTTCGAAGATCTCAGCATCTTGTGGAGTTGCAAAATATCCGTATTCCTTACCGGCTTTGGTGTAAGTCAAAACAACGCGATCAATCACTTGCTTCAATGACCATTCGCGATTGTCATGTCCGACTGCGCCACGGAAATACTTGTGGTACGATTGTTGATGCATTGACGGACCAGAAATCTGGATACTCGACGCCGCGTTGTTCGAAGACAACTTCGCCGGTCTTCCAATTTGTTTGTACTACATCGCGACGTTCCCATGTGACGTTGTCATAAGGGTGTACGCCCGGGGTGCTAAACACTCGCTCAATAGTGAGGCCTTTTCCAAGCTTGCCTTTTGAGGATGAGCGATTGATGACCGTGTCCGACATTCGAGTTTCTCCAGTTTCTTCTTGAAAATTTTTAGTTGTGTTTTCGTTTTCTTCTTTTGTTCCTATTTACTTTTCGCGTTATCTACTTATCGGACTAGTCATTTGAGTTGCGGGGATGCAACTTGTGAAACTTCTTCTACATCTTTCTCAAAAGGCAGGGCGCGGAGAAGTGCGATCTCGCCTTCGAAATCTTCAAGGGAGGAAAAGTTACGGTATACCGAGGCATATCGCAGATACGCCACCTCATCGAGTTCTCTCAAAGGTGAGAGAATCGCCATACCGACTTCTTGAGCTTCAATCTCTGCTTGGCCTGTGGCGCGAAGAGCTTCTTCAACGCGTTGGGCCAAGAGCGCCAAATCATCGTCATCGACTGGTCGGTTCTGGCATGCCTTACGGACGCCGTTTATGACCTTCTCGCGACTAAATGGTTCGGTTGCGCCACTTCGTTTGATGATTGCAAGGACCGCGGTCTCTGCCGTTGAGAATCGTGAGCCACATTGGGTGCACTCACGACGACGGCGAATAGAAGTGCCCTCGTCAGTTGGACGCGAGTCAATGACTCGAGAGTCCTCGTGGCGGCAGAAGGGGCAGTTCACGGCGTGTCGTCCTTTCAATACTGAGAATTTCCAGAATTTGGGTGTATCAGCGATTCATCTTCGAACCACTATGTATGGAAGCCTATCGCAAATCCACCCCAATATCTAGGGGTAAGAGTAAAGCAAGGGTTGAGAGTTCGCACCTCATTGCTGGTGCGGGCGCTCTATGGGCGTGTCGGGATGTAGATCTTCTGTCCGGCTTGGAGCTCCGGTGACTTTAAGTGATTGATCTCAACAATGTCGGCCACCAAAGAACGACGATCGCCACTTGGAGCGATTGATTCGGCGATCGACCACAAGGTATCCCCAGGCTTAACGCTGACTTTCACATAAGGCGTTGGAATCGCGGTGTCGGATGATCCGGCGGTAGCGCCAGTGACAGCAGCAAATCCAGAGAGAAGCAGTATGGAGAGCGAAGTGATGACTGCCAACCTCGCAAGGAGTCGACCACGGGGAGTGAGTCGTACGCGTGAAACATGGCGATTTTCGGGGGTTTTTACGCCACGGTTTGCAAGGGACGGATTGATGGCGATCGTCGTCATCTTCTCTCTCCAGTTACTTCTAGAGCAGATCGGCGAGGAGCGGGGATACTCTTCGAACGTCTGTTCTAAAAGCAAAGGTACACCCCGCCACTGACATCGGCAAGTTTTTTTAGAACATTTGTTTGATTATTTCGTACCTTTGTTCTAACCTTCTCCTATGGCAAAGAAACCTGGCTCCGTATCCGAACTCCCCGATGGCCCCGTTGATGAAAATGGCCTGACCCCCCGACAGACCAAGATCCTCCTGGCGATTAAGAAAGCCATGGAAACCAATGGCTATCCCCCTTCGATGCGTGAGATCGGTGAAGCCGCTGGCCTCTCCTCTCCTTCAAGTGTGAAGTACCAACTCGAAGCTCTCGAGGAAAAAGGTTGGATCCGCCGCGACCCTTCTCGTGGTCGTGCATTAGAAGTTCTCACTCCTGGCGATGAACGATTCGAGGACATTACCCCTGAAAAAACCCACAACGTTCCGCTCGTTGGTCGTATCGCTGCAGGTGGTCCAATCCTTGCCGAACAGAATGTTGAAGAACTCTTCCCACTTCCCGCATCCCTCGTTGGCGAAGGCGAACTCTT
>RFMK01000176.1 GCA_009927705.1 Actinomycetota bacterium
CGATCAAGACCTTGCCGAAATGCTCGGAATCGTTCTCAATGGAGTTGGAATCGAAGTAGATCTCGTCAGTCGTGGCGATGAAGCTGTCGATGTCTTTCGAAATAATCCACCCGATTTGGTTTTGCTCGACATAATGTTGCCTGGACTCGATGGCATCGAAGTCTGCAAGCAGATTCGTAAGCAATCAGTGCGAGTACCAATTGTCATGCTTACCGCTAAGAGCGATACGCACGATATCGTCAAAGGATTAGAAGCCGGCGCTGATGATTACATGGTTAAACCTTTTAAACCATCTGAACTTGTTGCGCGTATTCGTACTCGACTACGTAGAGCCGGCGGAGAAATTTCCAGCAATCTAACTATTGGTGACCTAGCTATCGATATCGTCGAACACACTGTTACTCGTGGTGGAAAAGAGATTCCACTGACTCGACTCGAATTTGATCTTCTTGTTGCCTTAGCAAAGGAACCAGGACGTGTTTTCACTCGCGAAGCGCTACTGGGCGAAGTGTGGGGCTATCGCCATTCAACAGATACTCGTCTAGTGAATGTTCATGTTCAGCGTTTAAGAGCCAAGATTGAGCACGATCCAGAGAACCCCACGATTATCAATACGGTTCGCGGAATCGGATACAAGGCGGGCGCAACAGGTCCTCGAGGCTAGCGGCAACGTGGCGCTCTTCAATATCTTCCGTCGCTCTCTTTTTTTAAAAGTTTTTACGCTTTCTAGCATCATCTCTATCGCACTCATCTACTTCCTTGGCTCGAATCTCTTCGTTCGAATCTCTAATGGCATCATTGACGAGAAAATATCGGCTTCGCTATCTGAGGCTGAGTCCGCGATTCAATACGCCGATTACCGTTTCATTATCGCAAACCTCAATCCCTCAACGGATATGGGCGCGCTAGTGGAAGAAGTTGTTCGATCCACAAATCTCAGCGCTAAGGACTCCGGTCGTGAAATTGCGTTTATCAACTCCAATGGAAAAGAAATCAGAAATATCCCACCAATTACTACTTCCAATTTTCTTCAACCAGAATCAATTCCCTCCACATTTCGAGCTCAAGTTCAAAACAAGCCTGAACTGCAATGGACTCGAACGCAGCTTCGCTATGTAAGCGGTGAGATTCTCAACGGAATGGTGATAGGTCAGAAGATCACAATTCCTAGAATTGGAAAGTACGAAATGTATGTGCTTTTCGGTTTCGATGGTCAGCAGCGAACTATTGATTTGATTGGTCGGTCAATGTGGGGAACTGGATTCCTGCTCATTGCGTTGATCATGATCACGGCATCGGTAATTCTGAGACAAGTGATCAAGCCGGTTAAGCAAGCGGCAGAAGTTGCCGAACAGTTAACGTCGGGAGATCTACTTCAACGAATGGAAGTGAAAGGTCAGGACGAAGTCGCACGTTTAGGGACTGCATTTAATGAGATGGCCGATACTCTCGAGCGGCAGATTCGACGATTAGAGAACCTCTCGCGTGTGCAACAGCGTTTCGTGTCTGATGTTTCTCACGAACTACGCACGCCATTGACGACTATTCGAATGGCCGCTGATGTAATTCATGCATCACGTGAGAATTTTGATCCAGTGATCTCGCGAAGTTCTGAACTATTGCTCGCACAGATTGAAAGATTCGAGAATCTTCTCTCCGAACTCCTTGAGGTAAGTCGATTTGATGCCGAAGTCGCCGTATTGTCCCTGGAGAAAGTAGATATCGTTTCGCTCGTTCGACGTTCCGTGGATGATCTCGGATTTGCGCTGCGCGAAAGAGATTCAGAAGTGAGAATCGATTCCCAAGAAGATTCAATAGTCATCGACGCTGATCCGCGTCGAGTAGAGCGAATCATGCGAAATCTCCTTGGGAATGCCATAGATCACGCCGAAGAAAAGCCGATAGATGTCATGGTGAGAGCGAATGAGAACGCAGTCTCGATTGGCGTTCGTGATTATGGAATTGGATTGTCGCCGCAGCATATAAATCGCGTCTTTGATCGTTTCTGGCGTGCAGATCCATCGCGTTCCCGGATACGAGGAGGAACTGGACTTGGACTTTCAATTGCCCGAGAGGATGCCCAACTCCATGGTGGTGAGATTCGAGTTTGGGGGGAGCTAGATAAGGGTTCAAATTTCGTGCTTACACTTCCCAAGACTCAAGAAGCAATTCACATTGAACCGGCAATTTCTGAACTACCCACAGATCGACCAATGGAGTAATTCAACTGTAATTGAGCAAGAACAATATGACGATGTTTCGTCATAGCACCTCATGGATTAATGATGCACTTTCGGGCTTGCAGTCATTAGTTTTTCCAAGCTCCTGCATCATGTGCGCTCAAACTGATCAAGTGATTTGTGAACGTTGTAATGCGCAGTGGATTTCGCCCCCACGCTTCATCAATTTCGTGGATGTTCCCACAACCTCGGTGGTTCCGTATTCATCGGAGGTTTCATCTGTCGTTCTCAAAGCGAAAGAAGACGGTAATCGAGTGGCTCGAAGGCTAATTGCACAGGCTCTGTATGAGGCGGTTGACTTCATTTCAATAAGAAAGAAAAACCAGCCCTTCGTCTTAGTTCCAATCCCTTCTTCACGGGAGGCAATCCGACAGCGTGGAGAATCCTTTCTTCATCCAATCCTAAAAAATGTAAACGAAATCGCTGCAGTACATGGAAGTAATTGGGAATGGAAGGAAGTTCTGATACACAAGAAACGCGTTCGAGATCAAGCTGGACTTAACTCCCGAGAAAGAAGTCAGAATTTGCAGGGTGTTTTTGCAGTGCGAGAAGGTGTCGCTGAGGAGCGGCCAATAATCCTCATCGATGATGTCATCACAACGGGCTCCACTCTCAAGAATGCGATTTTGGCCTTTAACGAGAGAAAAATGACAGTTTTGGGCGCTGCCACTGCGTGTGCGTCTGCCCACCAATTCCTAATACGATAGCCCTCTCATTGTTAATGGAAGGCTGATTCGTGGTCGCAATTCTCGACAAGATTCTTCGCGCTGGGGAAGGTCGTGCGCTCAAGCAACTCGAGAAGATTGCTGCCGAAGTGAATTCGCATGAGGCGACTTTCGTCGCTATGAGTGATGACGAACTTCGCTCCATGACTGGAAAGTTCAAAGCCAGACTAGAAAACGGTGAAGATCTCGACGACCTTCTACCTGAAGCTTTCGCTGTTGTTCGAGAAGCTTCAAAGCGAACATTAGGTCAGCGTCACTATGACGTGCAGATAATGGGTGGTACTGCATTACACCGAGGCAATATCGCGGAAATGCGAACCGGTGAAGGAAAGACCCTCGTCGCAACTCTTCCTTCATACCTAAATGCGCTGTCTGGACGTGGCGTTCATATTGTCACGACTAACGACTACTTAGCAGAGCGCGACAGCGAGTGGATGGGACGTATCCATCGATTCCTTGGACTGAAAGTGGGAGTGATTCTTGCCTCCATGTCTCCAGCTGAACGTCGAAACCAATACGCAGCTGACATCACTTATGGCACAAATAATGAATTCGGTTTCGATTACCTTCGCGACAACATGGCTTGGAACCTGGCTGATTGCGTACAACGCGAACATAATTTTGCCATCGTTGACGAAGTTGACTCGATTTTGATTGATGAAGCTCGTACACCTCTGATCATTAGCGGGCCAGCTGATAAAGCCACTAAGTGGTACGTGGAGTTCGCAAATATCGCAACACGACTCAACCGTGGCGAGCACTATGAAGTTGATGAGAAGAAACGAAACGTAGGAATCTTGGATCCCGGTGTCACTCGGGTTGAGGAACTTCTGGAGATCGAGAATCTTTATGAAGCAGTAAACACTCCGATGATTGGGTACCTCAATAATGCGCTAAAGGCAAAAGAGCTTTTCAAACGCGATCGTGATTACGTGATCATGAATGGTGAACTCCTCATTGTTGATGAGCACACTGGTCGAGTCCTCTCTGGGCGCCGCTATAGCGAAGGTCTGCATCAAGCCTTAGAAGCTAAAGAGCGAGTAGAAATCAAGGACGAGAATCAGACGCTTGCCACAATCACATTGCAGAACTATTTCCGTATGTACGACAAGCTGTCTGGCATGACCGGAACGGCAATGACAGAAGCATCTGAATTCATGCAGATCTACAAACTTGGAGTGATTCCAATTCCGACAAACAAAACCATGCAACGTAAAGATCAATCAGATCTAGTTTTCAAGACCGAAGATGCGAAGTTTGAAGCAGTTGCGACTGACATTATGGAACGCCATCGCAAAGGTCAACCAGTACTTGTAGGTACCGTTAGCGTCGAAAAATCCGAAGTTCTCTCACAAGCTCTGCGTCGCAAAGGTATTCCGCACGAAGTGCTCAATGCAAAGCAACACGAACGTGAAGCAGCAATTATTGCTCGCGCCGGAACTATTGGTGCGGTCACAGTTTCTACCAACATGGCCGGCCGCGGTACGGACATTATGTTGGGCGGCAACCCAGAGTTCATGGCGGATTACGAACTACAACGACAAGGTATTTCTCCGGTTGAGAACGCAGAGCAATACGAAAGTATGTGGCCAGCCGAGCTTGCAAAGCAGAAAGCGGCAGTCGCAAAAGGTCATGAAGAAGTTGTTACTCTCGGCGGTCTGTATGTACTTGGCACAGAGCGGCATGAATCTCGCCGTATTGATAATCAGCTTCGTGGACGTTCAGGTCGTCAAGGCGACCCAGGTGAATCACGTTTCTATCTCTCACTCCAAGATGAATTAATGCGTCGATTCAATTCTGCACTTGTTGAAAGATTCCTCACTGCAGCGGGTATACCTGAAGATACGCCGATCGAGTCAAAGATGGTTACTAACGCTATTAAATCGGCACAAACGCAAGTTGAATCCCAGAACTTCGAGATGCGCAAGAATGTCTTGAAGTATGACGATGTCATGAATCGCCAACGTGAAGTTATCTATCGTGAGCGTCGCGAAGTCCTTGAAGGCGCAGACATCAAAGATCAAGTACTGACCTTTATCGAAGACACGATTCGTGGTTATGTTGGCGTTGCAACGAGCGAAGGATTCCCAGAAGAGTGGGATTTGAATCAACTGTGGACCGTACTCAAATCGACCTACCCAATCTCATTTACGGTAGAAGATCTTGAGAAAGGAGTTGGCGGTCGAACTGGGCTTGACGCTGATTTCCTTGCGCAAAGAATTACCGATGACATTCTTGCGGCTTACGCAAAACGTGAATCGGAACTAGGAGTAGAAGTTACTCGCGAACTAGAAAGAAAGATCTTGCTCTCAGTCTTGGATCGCAAGTGGCGAGAACATCTCTATGAGATGGATTATCTCCAAGAAGGAATTGGTCTTCGTGCAATGGCGCAACGAGATCCCCTTGTGGAATACCAGAAAGAGGGCTTTGATCTCTTTGCTGCAATGATGGATGCCGTCAAGGAAGAGATGGTCGGATTCCTCTTCAACATTGAAGTGAAAATCGAAGATCAACAAGTCGAAGCGAAAGGTGTTGAGCCAACCGCTCAAAGTCAAGAACTTCGTTACTCCGCTCCTAGTGAAACAGGTGGCGTTGTGTCTTCCGGCAACTAGCGATGGAGTTTCTCGTAACGCACCTTGCCCTTGTGGTTCTGGGAAGAAGTACAAACGCTGTCACGGCGCTTCATAAGATTTCGACCTCAGTACACAACCACTTTCTATCTACGCCCTCGAAACGCGCAGCGAGAACTCTCACGCGCTCGCTGAAGACAAGTGTGACCGTCACCTCAACTACTCCTTCGATTGGCTGGTGGCGGTGAAACTTTCGGATTTTTGGAACCTCTTTCAGGTTTCCTATCTTCGTCAAAAGTGAGTTATAGGTGAAGCGATGCGTAGAGCGAGCAACTTGTTGTACTGATCGCCGACCGGCAAGTATCTCCAGGACGCTGACCACGTAAGTCAAAGTCCACCGATCAATATTTGGCAATTCTGTTAGCGGCGATGGATTTGGTGCAAAATCTGGATCATAAGTCTCGCCATGAGATGTTGGGACTAAATAAAGCTTGCGGGGTTTGATCCCTGAACCATCACCTTGTTCACTTTGTCTCGAGCGTTCTGAGAGAGGGGAATAAAGGTGAAGCATGGGCTGAATTGTGTTAAGCGCTTCTTTCATCGGAGGATTCTGGAGAAGTAATACATAGATGGACTCATACGAAAGTATGAGATTTTCAGATGGAAGAAACGGCTATTCATCTCCCATGAAAAATCGCAAAGTTGAAATAGAAGAAGATCGGCTTCATTCCCGCACTACGACAGAAAACACGATGCTAAAACTCAAGCGACATCGCAGTGGATTGCGAAAGAGTATTGATATTCGGATGCTGCTTGGGGGACTGCTGATTGTCGCATCGTTCATTTCTGCGTATGTGATTTCACAATCAACCAGCCGAATGGTGACTGTTTGGAGTGCGGATGTTGATCTTGCGCCCGGTGAAGTCATTGAAGAAAGTGACATTTCCGTTGCACGAGTAGCACTTGTCGACAAAGCAGAGTATTACCTTGATGGTGGACGCTCGATTGTGGGCACACACGTTATTCGACAGGTTAAAGCCTCTGAATTAATCCCCGCTTTCGCTGTGGCTGAAAATCCACCGACAATTTTGAAGAAAGTACCAATCTCGCTCAACCTCCTTCGAATTCCCGATGGAATCACCTCTGGAGTGGTTGTGGATGTTTACGGTGTCTCCCGCAATGCATACGCAGTAGCTGGCCAAGAGAACGAAAAAGCAAAGTCGAAGCTCTTTCTCTCCGATGTTGTCGTCGATTCAATCAATAGAGAAGCGACCAAACTCGGTGGAGATATTGGACTTACATTGCTGGTTCCGCCCGAGGAGGTTGCTCGATTTATTGCCAGTATCGCGGAATATGACTTTATCTTGGTTCGAAATACATGAACATTGATTTTGCAACAGCCATCTCTTCCCACGAGCTTGAAGATCGAGTGATTGGGACTCTCTCTGATTTGGGATTCTCATTGAGCTTTAGGGCTATATCGCCTTTGCATTTGGAAGAGTATCTATTGTTCAAAGAGCGTAAAGAACGGACCTTGCTCATCTTTGACGAGGCCTTTCAGGATTGCGTAAATCAGAAAAGCCGTAAGCGAGATAGTCAACTTGCACTCCTACTTTTGCAAAGTTCGATGAATTGGACGGATGAGGAGATAGTAAGAACAGCACATGATGCGCTTCGTCAACCCTCAATTGTTAACTCCCTTCCGCGTCGAGGCGAGACAAGAGCAGATTGGTTCGCAGTGATCGGAACAAGTGGTTCACCAGGGATAAGTTCGATGGCAATCAATATCGCAGCTGACTTCTCACAAAGGTTTGCAACTCAGATTATTGATGCTGATCAGCGTAATCAGGATCTTCACGTTCTTCTTGGTGCGCGCCGGGAGGGAAGAAGTGGACTTACATCGTCTCTCTCCCTGCAGACTATTGCTAGCGAAGAAGATCGACTATCTCTAGAGGACGATCAGTCACGTATTTCCGTTCTTGATATCGGCGAAACCCCCAAATTTCGCAGCGAAATGTTCAGCGATAGACGTAGTGACATTCGGAACTCTATCGATCTCTTAGTGCAATCGCAGAATTTAATTTATGTCCTTCATCCTGAAAATCGCGCTCTTGTTGAACTCGATAGTTTCTTGAATTTTGCCAAGGAAGAGCTTTCGCGGAACCGGATAACCTTTGTTTTCAATAAGATGGGTAATTCCACTCGCCACAAGGGAATCTTACGAAGTCTGAAGAATCAGATCTCAGATCAACCGCTATTTGTTGTGCCTCGCGATTACGCACTCTTTGATCGCGCTCAAGCTAGATTTGCAACTTTAGGAGAAGTTGGTGCGCGCACTTCTGCGAAACGGGCTATTTCGCAACTTTCGATTTATCTTGTTAATTCAATGTGAGTACTCTTTGGGCTATGCCGTTTCGTCACTTGGTCGAAGGTTCTACCTCCTTAAATGATAGGGACGTGTCGCGCCTTGGCGAACTAGTAGCTGAATGGCAATTACTTGCCGATATTTCATTTGCAGATCTTGTGCTCTGGGTTCCTCGCCGAAGTGATGAGAAGAATTGGCCGCAAGGTCACCGAGCAATCGCACAGATTAGACCGATGACTGCCGCAACTGTCTTCTCCCAAGATCTCATTGGAACAGAGGTGGAATGGGGAGCTCGACCCCATATCGACCATTCCTTATCCACTGGCGAAATTGTTCGCGATACCCAGCCAGAGCAAATCGGTGAATTGCGCATCAAGGAAGAGACCATTCCAGTCTTCTTTGATGGCCGAGTAATTGCTGTTATTTCCCGACATCGAAATCTTGAGACCATGCGAACTCCATCAAGGCTTGAACTCAATTATCGCGAAATCGCAAACCACGTCTACCGAATGATTGCGGAAGGGAATTTCCCAGTCAAAGACAACGTCTATCTCGCCGAAGATTCCCCACGTGTTGGAGATGGACTCGTTCGACTTGATGTAGACGGAAATGTTGTCTTTGCAAGCCCTAACGCCCGCTCCGCATTCAACCGAATTGGTTGGGAACGCGATCTTGAGGGACATGTTTTGGGGGAAGTTTTGGATTCACTTGCTTCTTCCCGGGAAGGAGCTCAACCGCGAGAAGAGAATTGGCGAGTTTCAATGAGCGGAAAGACTCTTCGCCGTGATGAATTTGAAAATTCAAGTGGCGTTGTTGATTTACTTGCAATTCCACTCACAGAAGGGACAAATCGAATCGGGGCTGTTGTTTTAGTCCACAATGTGACAGAACTTCGCCGCAAAGATCGTGCTCTCATCAGCAAGGATGCAACGATTCGCGAAATCCATCACCGGGTCAAGAACAACCTTCAGACTGTTTCCGCTCTGTTGCGCTTACAAGCTAGACGAATCGAAGATCCAAATGCTAGCGCTGCGATAGAAGAGGCTGTTCGACGCGTGGCTTCAATTGCTTTAGTGCATGAAACTCTCTCTTCAAGTTCCCAAGATTCAGTTCAGTTTGACGAAGTAATCTCCAAGATTATTCAGAGTGCGGCGGAGTTAAGCACTCGGCCTAATCAGATAGCCATCAAGAAAACAGGGGAGTTTGGCTCGATTCCTTCCTTAGTTGCGACCCCTCTCGCTCTAGTTCTCACCGAACTAATTCACAATGCCTTGGAGCATGGAGTTTCAGAAAAAGGTTCCTCTGTAACTGTTAACGTGAGCAATGACGGACCTTTAATGAGAGCTTCTGTGATTGATGATGGCGCAGGAATTCCAGATGATTTCTCGCTCGAGAAAAACACCAACCTTGGACTTCAGATTGTTCAAACTCTGACTTTGAATGAGCTTGCAGGTTCGATCGAATTCATTAAACCCGAAGAGGGGACCGAAGTAAGGATTACCTTTCCAATTACTAGGTAGTAAAGAAAAGCATCACTCAGGGAGCGAATTCTCCATTAATCTTGCTCGATTACGTGCGGCACGACGCTTCATGGCGCGACGTTCATCTTCAGATAGACCGCCCCAAACACCGGAATCCTGACCGCTCTCTAGCGCCCATTGCAGACATGGTTCGCGAACTTCACATCGCATACAGACTTTCTTAGCTTCTTCGATTTGAGCGATTGCTGGACCAGTATTTCCAACTGGAAAGAACAACTCAGGATCGACATCACGACATGCTGCGCGATGGCGCCAATCCATTGTCATCACAAAACTCGCTTCTACGAAGTGACATGAGAGCTACGGAGTAATCCCATGGGTATTCAGGCGCTACTGGACAAGTCGGTCTCCTGGAAGGCGATGCTTGTTGCCCGAATGGGCTTGAATACTGAGGTAATTCTCCCGTGAAGAAAGTTGTAACTCAAGAGTTTGTGACGGCAATTTGATGAAAATGTAGGTGAAATAGGCCATGGCATCGCTGAAAATCCATGAAAAGAGATAACAACGGTTGTGCCCCCGACAGGATTCGAACCTGTGCACCCGCCTCCGGAGGGCGGTGCTCTATCCCCTGAGCTACGGGGGCGC
>RFMK01000086.1 GCA_009927705.1 Actinomycetota bacterium
CAAGGGCAATGGGTCGACCGTTCGGCATTACCGAACGATATCGCTCGCATCCTCATCGCGAATATGCCATGAGGTTCCATAATCTTGAAGCAGGTCCAAGAATGGCTTTGGATCGAACCATTCAGGACCATTGACGCCTAGCGGTTGCCAAATACCTTTATGAATCAATTCCATTGCAACGATGGGATTTACCGCAGTCTGCCAGACCACGGCTTGGTCACCATATTCCTTCATCGACCATTCGTTATCAATGACGTTATAGATGTAGACCGCCTTTGGATTTCCAGCTTTATCTAAGCCACGAACCAGCGCCCCAGCGCAAGTCTTGCCCTTCATACGTGAACCAAGAGTCGCGGGATCTGGAAGCGATGCCGCGAGGAGATCACGCGGCGCAACAGATACACCTTGAACTTCGACATTCTCTTTGCGATCCATTCCAAGCATGTTGATCGTCTTCAAAATCTGGATGAACTCAGCGCCAAGTCCGTACTTGAAGTTGACTTTCTTCGCATCAATTTTCTGGGGTATGAGTACAACTTCTTCGTGCTCTACGTTGACGCATTCGACAGGTCCGATGCCTTCAGGGAAATCAAAGGTTTCAAGTTCGCTAAAGGGTTCAGTCGTGAACCAACCACGTCCGTCTTCCCATACCAATGGTGGATTGAGACATTCTTCAATTGTGGTCCAGATAGAAAATGATGGCGCAAAGTTTGCACCTTCGACGCGGAGGTTGGAACCATCAAGGACAGTGATGGAATCAATTCGGCTAAATAGTTCATCGTTGGCGTATTTCGCAAAGATATCGCTCATGCCAGGCTCAACGCCCATTCCAACAAGTGCGTAGATTTTTCTTTCTTCCCAGTTCCAGTCACGAGCAAATTGTTCGTCACCCAACTTCACACCAGTTTCACGATGCGGATAGTGAGGATGTGGACGTGAGAGAGACATCGCCATATCGATGTAATTCGTATTCTCAATTTCGCAAGCCAAGAAGATGGGCATCACGAAACGAGGATCGACTGCGTTAATGACGACGTCAGGATCGGCTTTGCGGATTAACTCGCGGAGATCTTCGAGCTCAGCAGCATTGACCTGAGCTGCCGAAAAACGAGGGTCCTTAACGCGATATACAGCTTCTTCTGCGCGGGCAAGGGTCCTATCGGCAATGACCATCGAAGTGATAAATGACCTTCGAGATGCGATATTCGCTATCGCTCTTCCGACGCCGCCCGCACCAATTACTAGGGCTTTCATGATTAGAAATCAACTCCAAACGAGGTTAATCGAAGGGTATCTTAGAAGGTATGAAAAATGCAATTTACCGTTCATATTCCCTCAATTATCATTAGATACTTCACATTCAATACACATAATTGAATTACTAAGAAAATTTAATACACGTCCTTGTAGCTCAGTGGATAGAGCAACCGCCTCCTAAGCGGTAGGTCGCCGGTTCAACTCCGGCCAAGGACACACAACATCTTTTGAAAACGTTTAATGATTAATCTGGAAGCGCTTAAGCGAGCGGGGCGCCCACCAATTTCTTTCACCAAAGAGACGCATTAATGCAGGAACTAAGAATGCGCGGATCAACGTTGCATCGAGCAAGATTGCGAATGCGACACCAAAGCCCATCATCTTAATTGAAGTTACTCCGCTAATAACAAATGCGGCGAATACGACGGCAAGAATAAATGCAGCTGCAGTAATGATTCGGGCCGATTTCTGAAGACCTAAGGCAACTGCATCTACATTCGCTTTTCCAGCATCGTGTTCTTCCTTGATGCGAGAAAGCAAGAAAACTTCGTAGTCCATTGATAAACCAAATGCCACAACGGCGATTAAAACCATCGTGTTGGTATCAAGCGATCCAGTTTCAATGAAGTCGCCGACTAGGAATTTTAGATTCCCATCGATAAAGATCCACGTAAGAATTCCCATGGTTGCAGCCAACGAGGTAAAGTTGAGAATCACAGCTTTGATTGGAAGAAGCACAGATCCGGTGAATGCGAAGAGAAGTAGTAGGACCGTAATCATGATCCAACCAATGACTGCTGGAAGTGTCCGTGAAATTGCTCCTTGAGTATCCGCGTAATCCGCGGCAGTTCCACCAATTAACGTTCCCTCTGGCGCAGGCAATTTTCTGAGCTGATGAATCAAGTCTTCACCTTCAGGAGTTCTAGGTTTCATCGAGTGGATGGCAATTACGCGAGCGCTTGCGCCTGTGATTTCTGGCTGACCGACTCGAATAATCCCCGGAGTTGCGGCAACTCTTGTCACAAAGGAATTGATTTCATCGGTTTGTGTTGCGCCTTTAGGGAAGACAATCTCAATGGGGTTGCTTTCCTGGCCTGGGAACTCATCTGCAATGAATTGAGAAGCGATGTAAGCACGATCTGTTTTTGGTAATACACCACTATCTACTTGGCTAAATTTGATATTAGTGATCGGTGAAATCATGATGAAGAGAATGGCAAGAGATGCGGTCACAACGCTCACAGGTCTACGCATGACGAAACGAGCGACGCGAGCCCAACGGCCATCTTCTTTCTGGACGATTGCGCTCTTGCGGATTACACCTTTATTAATCCTTGAACCCATCATCGCCAAG
The DNA here is from genome assembly GCA_009927705.1 of Actinomycetota bacterium. Taxonomy (GTDB): domain Bacteria; phylum Actinomycetota; class Actinomycetes; order Nanopelagicales; family Nanopelagicaceae; genus MAG-120802. The sequence goes on from RFMK01000086.1 coordinate 2,612, forward strand.
ATTGCAGGAAGTGGAATAAGTGCTCCAAGTACTGCGAGCGCTACGACAGCAGCCCCTGCATACCCCATTGATTTCAAGAAGTTTTGCGGGAAGAAGGTGAGTGAAATCAAGGTGAGTACAACCGTGAGACCAGAATAGAAAACAGTCTTTCCAGCGCTGCGCAATGTATTCACGATTGCACTCTCGTTATCCAATCCTTTGGCTAGTTCTTCGCGGAAGCGATTCACCATGAGAAGTGCATAGTCAATGCCCAATCCGAGGCCAAGTCCTGTTGTGAGATTAAGTGCAAATATGCTCACATCGGTAACAAGAGTAAGTAAATACATCACTAAGAAAGTGCCCAAGATGGCCGTAATACCAACAATTAAGGGCATTGCAGATGCTGCCATTGCTCCAAATACGAATAGCAAGAGCAAGAAAGTCAATGGAATAGAGATAGCTTCAGAAATCTTGAGATCATTCTGGATTCGGCCATTTATGGCATTAGCAAAGACAGCTCCACCTGATGCATACACTTCAACGTTTTCGAATTTGCCATCATATTTTTTCTGATATTCGCCACCAAGCTTGTCGATTTCTGTGAAATCAGTAGATTTCAAATATATGAAGATAAAAGCCGATGTTCCGTCTTTACTTTTGAAGGCAGGAGCACCTCCCGCTGACCAATAAGAGATCACATTCTCAGCGCTAGATTCGCTGCGGACTTTGGATTCAATCTTCTGGGCAGATGCCACAACTTCCGGGTCATCAACGGACTTGCCTTTGCCATCGACAACAAGAACTACAGCGGGATCCTTTACTTTAAAAGTCTTATCGAGGTATTCCCACACTTTTGCTGAATCACTGTTGGGATCGGAGTAACCACCGGAATCAAAGCGGCTGAAGACTTGAGATCCGATGCCGCCTGCCAAGATTGT